>JAEUJH010000171.1 GCA_016794825.1 Gemmatimonadota bacterium | reverse complement strand
CTCAAACTGACCCAGTTCGATGCCTGATTCGGCGCCGGCCGAAGCACTCCTCGCCGAGGCGCGCACCATCACCGAGGCCCGCCTTCGCGAGGTGGCGGCCCGGCTCGAGCGGATCACGCCGGCGCCGATGGGACCGGCGCTGGCCTACGCCCTTGGCACCGCCGGCAAGCGGGTTCGGCCGGCGCTGGTCCTCGCCTGTTTCCGGGCGGCCGGTGGCACCGACGACGAGATCGCCGGGCTGGCCACCGCGGTCGAGATCATCCACACCTACTCGCTCGTCCACGACGACCTCCCCTGCATGGACGACGACCCCCGGCGCCGGGGCCGGCCGACCACCCACGTCGTGTTCGACGGCGCCACCGCCACGCGGGTCGGCTATCTCCTCGTGCCGGTGGCCATCGAGGCCCTGTGCCAGTCGACGGCGGCGCTGGGCGTGCCGGCCGGCACCCGGCAGTCGATCGGCCGGGTCCTCCTGGCCGCGAGCGGGATCCAGGGGATGGTGGGCGGGCAGTGGCTCGACCTCAAGGCCGAGGGCCGCGCCCTGGTGGCCGACCAACTGACCGACATCCACCGGCGGAAAACCGGAGCCCTGATCGAAGCGGCCTGCGTGGTGGGCGGCCTCGCGGCCGGCGCCGCCAGCCCCGTGCTCGAGGCCCTGGCCGGTTACGGCCGGGAGATCGGGCTCGCGTTCCAGGTGGCCGATGACGTCCTCGACGCGACCTCCACGACGGCCCAGCTCGGCAAGACCGCCGGCCGGGACGCGTCGCTCCAGAAGTCGACCTACGTGAGCTTCCTCGGGGTCGAGGGCGCCCGGGCGGAGGGGGCCCGGCTGGCCGGACGGGCCGTGGCGTGGCTGGAGCGGGCGGGGCTCCAGTCGCCCTCGCTGGTGAGTTTGGCCCATTATATTGTCAATCGTCAGTCCTGAGAGGCTCCGCATGACACTCCTGAACGACGTTCGCGGGCCGGGGGATCTCAAGAACCTCCGGCGGGATCAGCTGCCGCTCCTCGCCGAGGAAGTGCGGGCGCGGCTGATCCAGGCGTGTTCGGTCACCGGCGGTCACATCGGAGCCAGCCTCGGCTGCGTCGAACTCGCCATCGCGCTGCTCTACGAGTTCGACTCGCCCACCGACAAGATCGTCTGGGACGTGGGGCACCAGGCCTACGCCTGGAAGCTGCTGACCGGTCGGAACGAGGGGTTCGAGACTCTCCGCCAGAAGGATGGGATTTCGGGTTTCCTCAAGCGGAACGAAAGCCGCCACGACCAGTTCGGGGCCGGCCACGCCGGCACGGCCATGTCGGCGGCGTTCGGAATGGCCACCGCGCGCGACCTGCTGGGGCTCGACTACAAGGTCGCGGCCGTGGTGGGCGACGGGGCCCTGACCTGCGGCCTGTCGTACGAGGGGATGAACAACGCCGGCCATTCCCACCGGGACATCATCCTGATCGTCAACGACAACGGGATGTCGATTTCGCCCAACGTCGGCGCGATCAGCAAGACGCTGGGCCGGATCGTCGCGAGTCCGTTCACCAACAAGGTCCGGGACGTCGTCAAGCACCTGACGCTCAAGGCCGGCAAGGTCTTCGGCGACGAGGTGGTCGAGTTCGCCAAGAACGTCGAGGAGAGCGCCAAGAACCTGTTTTCCGAGGGGATGCTCTTCGAGGAACTCGGGTTCCGGTATTTCGGCCCGATCGACGGCCACGACCTGCCCAAACTCTGCGACACCCTCCGGTTCGTCCGCGGCCTGACCGGGCCCCGGGTCATCCACGTCCTGACCGAAAAGGGCAAGGGCTTTTCCTTTGCCGAAGAGAACAAGGAAAAGTGGCACGGCCTCGCCGCGTACGATCCGGAAACCGGCGACCTCCGCAAGAAGGCGAGCGGCCCGCCCACCTGGACCCAGGCCTTCGGCGACGCGCTCACGGCGTTGGCGGGACACCACCAGGACTTCGTCGTGGTGACCGCCGCCATGCCCTCGGGCACCGGCACCAACATCTTCCAGAAGAAGTGGCCCGAACGGTTCTTCGACGTCGGGATCGCCGAGGGGCACGCGGTGACGTTCGCGGGGGGCCTCGCCACCCAGGGCGTCCG
>JAEUJH010000169.1 GCA_016794825.1 Gemmatimonadota bacterium | reverse complement strand
TTCCCGCTTCCGGCTGAAGGTCAGGATCCGCTGGACCACGTCGCGGGCCCGGTGGGTGGCCCGGAGAATCTCGGCCAGATAGGCGTGGACCGGGTTCCAGGTCTCGAGTTCGTCCTTGGCCATCTCGGCGTTGCCGAGGATCCCCATCAGGATGTTGTTGAAGTCGTGGGCAATTCCACCCGCGAGCGTCCCGATGGCCTCCATCTTCTGGGCCTGGACCAGCTGGGCCTGGAGCATCCCGCGCTGTTCCTCGTTCCGGCGCCGTTCCAGCTCGGCCCCGGCCCGCGCGGCCGAGAGCGAGAGGACCGTTTCGATGGCCTCGGTCCGCTCGAACGGGGTGTCGTCGAGCACCACCAGGACGCCGATCGGGACGTCGGCGCTCCCGAACAGGGGCAGGCCGAAGTACGAATCGGCGCCGAGCCGTTGAATGGCCACGCAGCCCGGGTACTGGCTCTGGGCGCCGGTCGGCACGAAATGACTGGTGCCCAGCGCCACCACGCCGCACGGGGTCCCGGCAATCGGGTAGGTGACCGGCTCCGCCAACTCGCCGTCGACCGCCAGGGCCACGGTCGTGATCCGATCGCGATCGCGCCCGCGGACCTCGCCCACCAGGGCAAACCGGACGCCGAGGGCCTTGGTGAGCGCCAGCACCAGGGTCCGGAAGAACTCCTCGCCCGTGTGGCGGGCGGTCAGCTGCGAGAGGAGGCGGGAGGTCTCCTCCAGTTCCTTGAGGCGGCTGACGTCGACCATCAGGCCCGCCACCCGCGGCGGCTCGCCGGCCCGACGCTCGATGGTACCCCAGTCCTGGAACCAGACGGTCCGACCGTCCGCGGCGATCATCCGGTACTCGAGGGTGTAGTCCCGGCCGGCCGCGACCTCGCGCCGCCAGGCGGCGTCGGCGGCGGCCTGATCGGCCGGGTGGCAGCGGCGGTTCCAGAACCCGGGCGCGAGCCAGTCGGCGGCCGGATAGCCGAGGATCTGCTCGGTCTGAGGTCCGACCCAGGTGAATTCGCCGGAGACGGGGTCGACTTCGTAGGCGATCCCGCTGACCCGCTTGACCAGGTTGCCGAGTCGCTCCTCGGCCAGCGCCAGTTTGGCCGCCAGCGTCGCCGCGTCGGGGGCGGGGCGCTGGAGGGCGCGCTCGACCAGCGGGGCCAGGCGCTCGAGCCGCGCCGGATCGACCACCGCCTCGACGCCGGCCCGGATCAGGTCGTCCTCCACCGGCCCCGGCAGGGCCGCCACGACGAACACCGGGGGCACCGGCGAGAACCGTCCGGCCAGGTCGAGCAGGGCCCGGCCCCCCTCGGGAGGGCCCGCGTGGACCACGCAGTCGATCGGTCCGGCGCCCTCGCCCGCCCGGGCAAGATCCGGGACCGCCGTGACCCGGCCCGAACGCGCCAGCGCGGCCGGCAGGTCAGCGGCGGGGGTCCGACCGATCAGGAGGATCCGCGGTTCCTCGACGGGCATCAGGCGGGTCGCTCGGTGGCTGGTTGGGGAACACGGAAACGACCCGAAAATCTAGTCGGGGAGTGTGCTGTC
>JAEUJH010000167.1 GCA_016794825.1 Gemmatimonadota bacterium | reverse complement strand
GATGCGCTGGAACGACCGGGCCACCCGGTGGCTGCCGTCATTCCAGCTCTACGACCCGTACGTGACGCGCGAACTGACCCTTCGTGACGTCCTGTCGCATCGCTCGGGCCTCGGGCGCCGGGGCGACGCGCTCTGGTACGGGACCGACTATTCCCGCGATGAGATCCTCCACCGGGTTCGCTACCTCCGCCCCAACGCGGCGTTCCGGACCGAGATGGGGTATCAGAACATCATGGTGATGGCCGGCGGCGAGATGGTCGGTCGAGCGGCCGGAATGAGCTACGACGACGTGATCCGGCAGCGGATCTTCGGGCCGCTCGGGATGAGCACCAGCGGCACCAGCGTGACGGAACTGTCCCGTCAGGCCGACGTGTCGACGCCCCACACGCTGGCGGGTGGGGCGGTCAAGGTGATCCCGTGGCGGAACGCGGACAACATCGCCCCCGCCGGTTCGATCAATTCGAACATCGTGGAGATGGCGCAGTACCTCCGACTCCAGCTTGGCAACGGGACGTATCGGGGCAACCGCCTGGTCAGCGTCACCAACCTCGGCCTCACCAAGACCGTCCACATCAACACCGGGGGCGTCGGCGATACCCTGACCCATTTCTCGGGCTACGGCCTGGGCTGGGTTCTTCAGGACTATCGGGGCAAGCGGATTGCCTGGCACAACGGCGGGATCGACGGGATGCTGTCGGAGATGTGGACCGTGCCGGAGGCCGGTCTGGGCATCGTGGTGCTGACGAACGGATCGCCGCACTCCGCGGGCCCGGCCATCGTCTGGAACATCATCGATCGGTTCCTGGTCGGCCGCCCGACCCGGGACTATCTGGCCGACGGTCTCAAGCAGGCGCAGCAAGTCGCGGTGATCCAGGAGACTCAGGCCAAGCGGCTCGAGTCGGAGCGGGTTCGCGATACCAAGCCGTCGCTGGCGCTCGAACGGTATGCCGGCCGCTATCAGGATCCGATGTACGGCATCGCGACGATCTCCGTCTCGGGCGACAGTCTCCATCTCCAGTGGCAGGCGAACCGGTCCAACCTGGGCCACTGGCACTTCAACACCTTCCGGGCCCCGGGTGGGGCCGGGGCCGCGATGGTCACGTTCCAGATCGGTCGGACCGGTCGGGTCGACCGGCTCGACGTCGAGGGCCTCGCCTCGTTCTATCCGGTCAACTGAACGACGCGGAGGTCAGGCGGGCCCGCGGAGCGCGACGAGAGCTCGTCGTTGCGCCTCGCGGGCCTGCTCGCGTCGGTACGCCCGAGGCGGCGCCACCCGGTCGCGGCAGGACTCCTGATCGAGCGGGCAGCGCTCGCACGTCGTGCTGATCTGCGCCCGGGGAACCGCCTTGTCGCGGGCGAACCGGACCGTCTTCTCGAACCGCTCGTCGACCTTGAACCCGATCGTCAGGCTGATGTTGACCGACGGATCGAACGCGGCCGGCAACGACAGGCCGAGGCAGAAGAACTCGTCGGTGCCATCGAGGAAGCGCGAGGTCTGGACCCCGATTTCCGGGTGCGGCTGGCGCTTGGGGTGCCGGTCCTGCCGCTCCGCCAGATCGGCCAGCAGGCGGGTGGTGAGCCACCGGCGGCAGTAGTGCTCCCCGCCGCCGTGGCCCGGCGGGACCGGGAGCTCGGACAGATTGAGTTGCTTGACCAGTCGGAACGTGCCCTGATCGTCGCGGAACTTGAGGAAGTGGACCTTGAGGCCGAGTTCGCCCGGGGCCAGCTGACTCAGCCGGTACATCAGGGTTTCGGCCGTGACCTGGTAGCGCTCCATCAGTTCGAGGAGCACGCCGGGTTGCCAGTTCGGCTGCCGGAACCATTTCTTGAGCTCGGCCACGACGGCCCGGCGGGGGAGGAGCAGCGCGCCCGCCACGTAGGACGTCTTGAAGTCGTTGACGACCTGATCGAATGACCCGTCGGCGTCGGGCGGCGAGACCCACGACCGGGCCTTGAGTCCCAGTCGATGGTAGGCCGCCTCTCGCGCCAGCACGAACGCCCGCTGCGACGCCGTCAGGGCGGGGTTGATGAGCAGGCGGGGGGCACCCTCGAATCGGACCGCCCGGATGGCCTTGAGCCGGGACTCCTTGCCCAGGGCGACGTCGTCGATTTCCAGGCCCATTTCCGTCCCGACCCATCGTTCCAGCCGCGCGGCCAGTGAGAGGCCGCCGCCCGCCGCCTCCAACTCCGCCGCGAACGCCTCCGCCTCGGCCTCGAGGTCGGGGTAGTAGTTCCCGGTCAGTTCCTGATAGGAGCGCAGCGCGGCGTGGAGGAAGTGCTCGACCCCAATGTTGTACTGCCGGGCCACGTCGTTCAGGGTCCGGAGGAGTGCCGCCACCTCGTTGGGCGACCGGCTGAGGAGATGCACCAGCTCCTCGCGGGGGAGCCCGAACCGCTCGAACGGGAAGTTGGCCAGCCCGGGGGAGTCGAGGTAGCCCTGGAGGGGCGCGAACTCGGCGTCGACCTTGGACGAGATCAGGTCCTCGAAGCTCATCCCCAGCGCCTCGGCGATGCCGAGCAGCTTGTCGGCCTTGGGGAATTTCTTGCCCGATTCGATTTCCGCGAGATAGGACACCGAAACGCCGGCGCGGGTGGCCAGGGCGCTCAGGGTGAGCCGGTGGGCCTGCCGGAGGCGGGAGAGCTTTACCCCGAACATGGTCCGGAGATGCGCGGTATTGGCCATGGGGGAAGACTAATTCGCAGCCAGCGAAAATCAATGATCCAGCGAAATTTCGCTTGACTCAGGCGTTGGGCCTTCCTAGCTTGAGGCGGCTCCGGGCACCGCGACGGCCGGCGCGGCGTTTGCAATGGCGGGCGCCGTCCTCAAATCCCGATCGATCGAGCGTCATGACCAACGGCTTCGAAATCGCCTCGAACTCCGCGCCGGCCGGCTTCAATGCCCGGCGGGACCTGCCCGCCGGGTTCTTCGACTCCTACCTGGCGCTGCATCGGGCGTTTGCCCCGCGCCAGCGGAGCATCGCGGCGGCCCGGCGCGAGGCGCTGGCCGCCGCCCATCGAGGGCAACTCCCGACCCACCTCCCGCCGTCCGCGGCGGTGTCCTCGGCGTGGCGGATCGAGCTGCCCGAATGGTGCCGGGATCAGCGGAATCAGATGACCGGTCCGGCCGACGACGGCGAGCTGGTGGTGAAGATGCTGAACTCGGGGGCGCCCGGGGTCATGATCGACCTCGAGGATTCGATGGCCAACGAGTGGTCGGTCTTGATGCGGGGGCACCGGAACGCCGTCGACGCCCTCCATGGCGAGCTCAGCTACCACGACGCCAAGCGGGGCGGGGCGGTCCGGATCAAGCCGAGCCGAACGGTGACGTGGGTTCGAGTCCGGGGGCTTCACCTGGAGCAGCTCGGCGTCGTGCCCGACGAGCCGACTTCGGCCTCGCTCTTCGACGTGGCGCTGCTGGTTCACAATCTCGACCCCGAGCGGCTCCGGCATCCGATCGCCATCTACATCCCGAAGACCGAGTCGGCCGCCGAGGCCACCTGGTGGCGGGACGTGTTCCGCGCGGTGGCCGAGGCCAAGGGTCTGCCGGCCGACCACATCAAGTGCATGGCCTTGGTCGAGTCGCACCCGATGGCCTATCAGATGGAGGAGTTCGTCTTCGAACTCCGCGACCACATCCTGGGGCTCAACCTGGGCCGCTGGGACTACATGGCCAGCCTCATCCACTTCAACCTCAGCAACCCGGACTGGGTGCTGCCCGATCGCAACACCATCCCCCACGATGTTGCGTTCTTCCAACGCCTCAGGGAGCTGCTGCCGGAGGTCTGCCACAAGCGGGGCCTGCTGGCGATCGGTGGGATGACGGCCTTGTTCCCGAGCCGGACCGATCCGGAACTCAACCAGCGGGCCCTGGAGGTCCTGGAAAAGGACAAGCGGAACGAGGCGACCGCCCTGATGGACGGCGCCTGGACGGGCCATCCGGACCAGAACGCGGTGGCCGTGGCCCAGTTTCCCGAGCCCAATCAGGGGTTCCGGCGCCCCGAAGGGATCGACCGGTATCCCGACCTCCGGCCCGCGCCGCTCGGCGTCGGCCGGCATACCGAGGCGGGGTCGCGGGCGGCGGCCCGGGTGACGATCCAGTATCGGGCCGGGGTGCTGGCGGGCCGGGGGGCGAGCCTGATCGAGGGCTACATGGAGGATCTCGCCACCGACCGGATCTACCGGTTGATGCTGGCACAGAGGGTGCTTCACCGGGATCGGGTCCGGGTGCTCGACGATCAGGGCGCGCCGGTGCCCCACACGCCGGAATACCTAACGACGTTGTACGACCGGGAGTTGGCCGCCTTGCTGGAACGGTGCGATGATGCCGCCCAGCGGGAGCTGCTCCGGGTCGCCAGGCAGCACAGCGAAGCGATGATCGTGTCCGGGCGGCACGATCCGATTTGAGCACTGACTACGAGGGCGGCATGATCAAGCGAACGAAGATGGAACTGGATACCGGCCGCATCGACGGCCACGGGATTGCCCTCGAGCCGGCGGCGCTCGAGCACGAATGGGAGTCGAGCGAGCGGTGGGCCGGGATCGAGCGGCCGTACCGGGCCGAGGACGTCCTCCGGCTCCGCGGCTCGCTCCGGGTGGAGCACACCCTGGCGCGGCAAGGCGCCGAGCGGCTCTGGGCGCTCCTCCACAGTGAGCCCTACGTGCACGCGCTTGGCGCGCTGACCGGCAACCAGGCCATGCAGCAGGTCCGCGCCGGGCTCAAGGCGATCTACCTCTCGGGCTGGCAGGTGGCGGCGGACGCCAACCTGGCGGGCCAGATGTACCCGGATCAGAGCCTCTACCCGGCCAACAGCGTGCCGATGGTGGTCAAGCGGATCAACCAGGCCCTGCAGCGGGCCGACCAGATCGAGCACGCCGAGGGGAAGGGCGGCTCGACCCACTGGTTTGCCCCGATCGTGGCCGACGCGGAGGCCGGGTTCGGCGGTCCGCTCAACTGCTTCGAGCTGATGAAGTCGATGATCGAGGCCGGCGCCGCGGGCGTCCACTTCGAGGATCAGCTCGCCAGCGAAAAGAAGTGCGGCCACCTCGGCGGCAAGGTCCTCATTCCCACCCAGGCCGCGGTGCGGAACCTGGTGGCGGCCCGCCTCGCGGCCGACATCGAGGGTGTCCCCACCATCCTGGTGGCTCGGACCGACGCCAACGGCGCCAACCTCATCACCAGTGACGTCGACGAGCGCGATCAGGAGTTCCTGACCGGTGAGCGGACGCCCGAAGGGTTCTTCCGGGTCCGGGCCGGGCTCGACCAGGCCATTGCCCGGGGATTGGCCTACGCGCCGATCGCCGATCTGATCTGGTGCGAAACCTCGACGCCCGACCTGGCGGAGGCGCGCCG
>JAEUJH010000157.1 GCA_016794825.1 Gemmatimonadota bacterium | reverse complement strand
CCGGACACGGCACCCAGCTCGACCGAGCTGCATGTCGATGATACCCGACACATCTGGGTCGAACGATTCCGGTTCCCCGGCGCGGTCGAACGTACCTGGGACATTCTCGATCCCGAGGGGCGGTGGCTCGGGGTCGTGACGTTCCCCGGCCGATTCTGGTTCCACCGCGCCGGCCGCGACTACCTCCTGGGAACGTCGATGGACAGCCTCGACGTCGAGCGGGTCGAACTGCATCGACTGGTCCGGCCCTAGCCGCCACCGCCAACGTTCGGCTTGACACCGCTACCGGCGTCCGTAGCTTTTTTCAGACGTTTGCGGTGTAAGTCGCGGCCCCGGTATCGGCGGTCCCCTCGGGTCGTGTTGCGGTCCCTCTGACCTCCCCCTTCGTTCCGTCACTCCCATGCGTTACGTCTGCTTCGCGCCGGCGTTCGCCTCGTCGCTGCTCGCCGCGCAGGCCGCCCCCGCGCCGCGAGACTCGCTCGACGCGCCCGGCCTGACCGCGTGGCTCGATCGCGTCGTTCCGGAGGCCCTGGCGGCCGGCGAGATCCCCGGCGCGGTCGTCGTCGTGGTCAAGGACGGTCAGGTTCTGGTGGCCCGGGGCTACGGCTTTGCCGACGCGGCCCGCGGCATCCGGATGGATCCGGCCCGCACCGGGCTGAGCGTGGGGTCGATCTCCAAGCTCTTTACCTGGACCGCGGTGATGCAGCAGGTCGAACGAGGCCGACTGAACCTCGACCGCGACATCACCGCCGACCTCGACTTCCCGATTCCGCCGACGTTCGGCCGCCCGATCACGCTGCGTCATCTGATGACGCACACCGCGGGCTTCGAGGAACGCGCCTTCCGCACCTACCGCCAGCCCCGCGCGCTCCGGGAACACCTCCTCGGCACGCCGGTACCCGAACGGATCTTCCCGCCAGGCGAGGTCGTCGCCTACTCGAACTACGGATCGATGGTCGGCGGGTATCTGGTCGAACGGGTCAGTGGCGAGCGCTTCGTCGACTACCTGAGCCGCCACGTGCTCGAGCCGCTCGGCATGCATCGCTCCAGCTTCCTCCGACCGGTGCCGCCATCGCTCGCCGGCGAGCTGAGCGCGAGTTACGAGGGCTCACCGCCAGCCGCCCTTCCGCCCGATGCCCTCGACCACGAGGAACCCTCGGGCGATCCGTCGGGCCACCTCGTCACCACCGGCACCGACATCGCCCGCTTCATGCTGGCCCATCTCCAGCGCGGCCGCCTCGGCGATACCACGATCCTCGCTCCGGAAACCGCCGACACGATGCACGCCCCCGCGGTGTTCCCACTGCCCGGAGCCAATCCGATCGCCCTCGGTTTCTTCCGGACCGACTGGAACGGCCGTCGGATCATCTCCCACGCGGGCGACATCGAGGGTTTCCATGCCGATCTCCAACTGCTTCCGGACGAAGGGGTGGGCTACTTCCTGGCGCTGAACGGCAGCGGCGCGCCGCGCGGCCTGTTCGGCGCCGGGCATCTCTTCCGCACCTCGCTCTTCCGCCAGTTCATGGATCGCTTCTATCCGGCGCCGCCGGCCCCCGAGGAGCCGACCGCCCCGACGGCCCGCGAGCACGCGCGTCTCGTGGCCGGGGAGTACCAGATGTCCCGGCGCGGCGTCGGCGACTTCGTCGAACTCGAAACCCTCCTCAACCGCGCGGCGATGAATCTGGTCGTCACCGCCAACGACGACGGTACGATCGTGACCCCGCCGCTCCTCGACTTCGAGGAGGGCCGCTCGCGGACCTGGCGCGAGGTCGCTCCCTTCAGCTGGCGGGAGGTGGGCGGCACGGCCCGGCTCGACATGCGGGTCGAGAACGGACGGGTCGTCGCCTGGCTGCCTCGCGACCTCTTCAGCTTCGTTCTCCAACCGGTGCCGCCGCTCGAGGCGGCGCGCCCCAACCTGGCGCTCCTGCTCGCGGCCGCGCTCGTCCTGGCGGTCACCGTGCTGTCGTGGCCGCTGCTCCGGTTGTTCGGCCGGTC
>JAEUJH010000060.1 GCA_016794825.1 Gemmatimonadota bacterium | reverse complement strand
CACCGCGCGGAGTTCGGCCTCGGAGTAGACCTGCTGGCGCGGATCGGTTTCCGGGCGGCCGGCCCGCTCGGTGCCCCGCGTCTTGATGACGTCCACGCCGTGGGCCAGGTTGACCCGCACGAGCTGCCGGATCCGCTCGGCGCCCTGCACGCCGCCGATCAGTCCGCCCAGCGCGGGGTCGGCCAGGATCGCGTCATCGAGGTTCGGGGTGACGAAGAGCCCGGCCGCCAGCATGTCGGGCCCCGCCAGGTATCCGGCCCGGCTCATTTCCCGGATCGCCACGTCGCGGAAGGAGCCGACGCTCGCGCTCCGAACGGTGGTGACACCGGTCTCGAGCGCCCGGCGTGCGGCCGCCAGGTTATCGAGATGGGTGTGGGCGTCCATCAGCCCGGGCACCAGGAACTTGCCGCGGAGGTCGACGACGGCGACCGCGCCGGGCGACGCCTCCGCCCCCACCGACGCGATCCGACCGTCCCGCACCACCACCGTTTGTCCGAAGCGCACCGTGCCGGCCCTCACGTCGATGACACTGGCGTTGACGAAGGCCATGGCGGGGCGAGGCAGGGTTCCATCGGGCAGCCGAACCTGGGCCGCGAGGGACGAACCGGCCATGACGAACACGAGCGTGCTGAGGGCGCGCATCCAGGAAACCTCGACGAAATGGTGGCGGAGAACGAACCGGAACATACCGCGGTCCGTCGGGCGGTGTGAAGCCGCCCGACGGCCGGGCCTGCGTCAGGACTGCCGAGCCAACCGCGTTACCACCGAGACCAGATCGAGCTGCAGGGCCACGACCCGACCGCCTTCACGAATGACGCGATAGCGGTCGCGACCGGTCCCGTGGAACACCCCGTCGCCCAGATACCGCAGGTCGCGCGGGGGCCCGTTGCCCTGGCGGGCCTTCAACGCGCCACCCTCGACGACGAGCGTGAGGTCGACCGGCGCGCCGCGTCCCACCCCGCGATAGCGGCCGGCCAGCTCAGCCAGATCGCCCGGATAGGCCACCGCGGCAGGCGGCGGCGACCCTGGACCGATCACGATCCGGGCAATGGCTCGCGCCATCTCGCTCGGATCGGCGCCGCCGGCGGTGTTGATCAGCACTACCACCGACAGATCCTCCGCCGGGTAGTACCGGGTCTCCGACACGAATCCGCTGATCCCGCCCCCGTGGCTGATCATGACCCGGCCGTCCTCCTCCACCACCGTGAGCCCCTTGGCGTAGCGGAGCCGGGTCCCGTCGTTGAGGGTTCCCGGCGTGATCAGTTCCCGATACGCCGACCGGGTCACCACCTGACCGCCACGATGCAGCTCCCGGAGCCAGGCGATCAGGTCCCCCGCCGTCGAGCAGAGCGACCCGGCCGAATAAGGCCAGACATGATCCTGCTGGTACGCCTTGACCAGCCCCTGGGGGCCGGCGTTGAACCCCCGGACCTTCCGCCGGGTAATGGCCGATTCGCTGCAGTAGCTCGAACTCGTCATCCCGACGCGATCGAGCAGCTGCTTCTGGAGGTACTCCTGGTACGACATCCCGGACACCTTCTCGATGATCAACCCGAGGAGGAAGTAGGCCGAGTTGTTGTAGACCAACGCGTCGCCCGGGGCGAACTCGAACGGCTTCCGGGAAAACACCCCGACGATCGAATCGCGCGAGAGCTTGAGCATGAACAGCGATCGAGCCTCGGGGATCTCGGTATATCCCTTGATGCCCGAGGTGTGGTCCATCAGCCGCCGGATCGAGATCCGGTGCGCCTGGGTCGGATAGTCCGGCAGATACTTGGTCAGATCGTCGTCGAGCGAGAGCTTGCCCTGCTCGGCCAGCTGGAGGATGGCCGCGGTCGTGAATTGCTTGGTGACCGATCCGACCTCGTAGACGGCGTTCGGCGGAGTGGGAACCTCGAGTTCGAGATCGGCCCACCCGTATCCCTTGATCAGGATCGTGTCCCGACCCTTGACCACGGCCACGGAGGCGCCGGCAATCCGCCGCGCCGCGATCGGCACGCCGACCAGCGAGTCGATCCGCGCCACCATGGCCGCCCGGCCCTGCGCCTCCATGACGGCGGGCGCCACCAGCAGGCCCGCCGCCACCATCCAGTGATACCGCCTCATCGGAACCCTACTTCCTGAGGAGGACGTTGTTGCCGTAGCCGGCGTCGATCCGCAGCTTGGCGATCTTTCCATCGACGGCGGAGAAGACGAGCCGCATCTCGTCCCGCCCGAAGGTGTCGTCGCCGAAATACGTCAGCGCCTGCGCCGAATCGGCAAAGGGCAGCTTGGCCGTGACCTTGCCGTCCGCGACCGCGACGGTGATCTCGGTCGGACGACCCCGGCCCCGACCCGCGTAAACCCCCGCGAACCGATTGGCGTCGCCGTCGATCGGCTTGGCGGCGTCGGCGGGCTTGCCGAGGATCATCTCGGCGATCTGCAGCGCGTACTTGTCCGGACCCTCGGAACCCGCGGTGTTGAACAGGACGATCACGCTGAGGGAATCGTCCGGGAAGTAGATGTTCTCCGACAGGAACCCGTTGATCCCGCCGCCGTGATGGTAGGTCTTTCGGCCCAGCCGCGGATAGACGGCAATCCCCTTGGCGTACCCGAGGACCGTCCCGTCGTTGAGCACGCCGGGCGACACGAACTCCTGGTAGGCGGCCGCGCCGAGCAGCTTGCCGTCGCGATGGAGGGCCTCGTTCCAGGCCACCAGGTCGATGGCCGAGGCGCAGAGCGATCCGGCCGCGTAGGGCCACTGATGGCTGAGCGGCCTCTTCTGGATCAGACCCGCCGAATCGCTGTCGTAGCCCGTCACCTTGAGCTTGTGGATTTTCCGCTCGCTGCAGTAGTGGGCGTCCTTCATGCCCGCCTTGTCGAACAGGTTCTTCTGGACGTAGTCCTCGTACGACATCCCGCTCACCTTGGCGATGATCAGGCCCGCCAGAAAGAACGCCGAGTTGTTGTAGATCTCCTCCTCGCCCGGCTCGAAATCGAACGGCTGCTTCGAAAAGAGCTTGACCAGGGTGTCGCGCGGGTAGTCGAACACCTGGAGGGTCCGGAACGCCTCCATCTCGGTGTAGCCCTTGATCCCGGAGGTGTGGTCGAGGAGCTGACGGACCTTGATGCGGCGGCGCTGGGCGTTGTAGTCCGGGAGATACTTGGTGATGTCGTCGTCGAGGTTGATCTTGCCCTGCTCGACCAGCTGCATGATCGCGACGCCCGTGAACTGCTTGGACACCGACCCGATCTCGTAGCTGGCCCGCGCCATCGTCGGGACGTTGAGTTCAATGTTGGCCAGCCCGAAGCCCTGAAGGGCAATCGTGTCCCGCCCCTTCACCACCGCGATCGACGCGCCCGCCACCTTGCCCGCGGTGATCGGCGCGCTGATCAGGGAGTCGATCCGCGCCACCAGGGCGCCGCGCTCACCCGACGGCTTGCCGCCACCGGTCTCCGGCCCCGCGCCCGCTCCCCCGCACCCCGCCAACGTTCCGACCGCAACGGCCGCCAGCATCATGGTATGCCGCATTCCCTCGAGCCTTTCCCGAATTGAGTTGGATCCCACTACCGATATGACATCGGCGGAAGTCCGTGGAACTTCCGCAGGTACGCCAGCTGTCCCACGTGATACGACTCGTGCTGCGCCAGGAACGCCAGGCCGCCGAGCACCGTCGGCGCCACCCCCGGGAACCGCTGCGAGGACGGCGCGGCCAGGTCGGCGGCGGTGAGGCCCTCGAGTCGGGCCACCAGCGCGGCGCTGACGTCGTCCCAGGCGCTCCGGATGGCCGCCACCGTCGGCAACTCCGGGATGTCGTCGATCCCGGTGGCATGCTCCAGCGCCCCGCCAAACGGTGGCGGGGTGTCGAGGCCGACATAGCGGCCCGTCCACGCCCGGGTCTCGACCAGATGCCCGGCGATGAACGCCACGCTGTTGGTCCGCCCGTTGGGCCGCGCCGCCGCCTCGGCCTCGGAGAGGTCGACGATGGCGTTCTGGAACAATCGGGTATTGAGTCGAAACAGGTCGACCCACGGCGCCATCGCGTCGAACACGAACCCTCCCCTACATCCGGCGGCCGTGGGGCGACGACCGCCCCAGCCGTTCGAAGAACCGCCAGGCCCGCTCGCCGATCTCGGCAATGGCCGCCTCGGCCGCCCGGTCGTCGGCGCCGAAGGTGGTCATGACGCAGATGGCGAACGGACGCCCCGGCGGCAAGCCGAGCGCCGCGTCGGTCCGGACGCCACCGAGCCACCCCGGCTTGTTGGCCAGCGGCGTCCCCTCGGGCAGCCGGGCATTGAGGTAGCCCTCCTTGTGCATCCCGAGGACGCCCAGGAAATCCGGCAGCCGATCCGTCGGCACCACCTGGCCGCGATGAATGGCCTCGAGCAGCTGGACCATTTCGCGCGGCGTCGCGACGTTCTCGCGTCCGGCCTTGGCCGCGGCCAGGTCGAGCATCCGCCGGTTGAGCCGGGTCGACCGGAGGCCGATCGACTCCAGCGTCCGGTTGATCGCGCCCATGCCGAGTCGGTCGATCAGGACGTTGGTGGCCGAGTTGTCGCTCACGGCCACCATCATCACCGCCACGTCGCGCCAGGTGAGTTCAGTGACGCCCGGCGTCAGTCGGCTCAGGATGTCGTCACCGGGGAGCGCGTCGGCCGCGTCGACCCGGTACCGCTCGCCCTGCTTGCCCTGACGGTACAGCTCGCCCAGTACCGCGATCTTGATCATGCTCGCGGTCGGCATGATGACGTCGGCGTTCAGCGCGAACGTCCGGCCGTCCGTCAGGTCCTTGATCGCCACGCCGAGCACGCCGTCGAATCGGCCCGCGATCCGGGTTACCTCCGCCTCGAGCGGGGCCCACAGCCGGTCCGGGCCCGGCGGCGCCGCCGGCTGGGCGGCCGCCGAGCCCGCCAGGAAGAGCACCGCCACTCCGGACAGCCAGGGCCTCATCGCGGCACCACCGGCAGCACCAGCGCGGACGGTTGCTGCGGCCCGAAGTGGATCGCGTTCGAGGCCACCACATACGCGGTTTCGTCGAAGATGTTTCCCCCGGTGTGGGAGTTGAGTTCCCATTGCGGGAAGCTGCTGCCGGCCAGGTGGAGCCGGATCCGGTGCCCGGCACCGAACCGGTACGCAATCGATTTGAGCGAGACCTCGACCCGGTAGACCTTGCCCGGCTCGGCCGACGCCGGGCTGGCGATTCCGTTTCGGAACCGGAGCCGGAAGATCCCGTCGACCACGTTCCAGGACCGGCCGCTCGGGTCGACGTCGACCAGCTTGGCCGCCACGTCGGTGTCGGGGACGTCGGTCGACAACCAGAGAACCGCGCGCACCGGTCCGGCAATGGTGAGCGGATTCGGGAGCGGTGGGGTCGAGTAGACCAAGAGGTCCGGCCGCGCTTCCAGATCCGCCTGATCGAAGATCCCTGGCCGATCGGCGGGATTGCCGGTACAGCAGATGGTCCCACCCCGCGACGGAAACGGATTGGCCGGATCCACGCGGAGGGTGTCGCGACCCGACCCGGTCGGGCGCGCCATGGCCAGGAGACCGTCGCCCGCCGACGAGTTGGCGCCCTTGCGGCTCGAGAGGTAGAACGAGACCCGCCGCATGTCCGGAACCGGCCAGGTGTTGGCCGTCCGCCACTCGTTGGCGCCGATGACGTAGTAGTGCACCTTGGGCAGCCCGCGGATCGCGTTGGTGATGCCCTTGAGCCAGTAGTCGAACCAGTCCCGATAGATCGACCAGTACGGATAGCGGGCATCGCCGACGACCCGGTCACCCACCCGGGTAAACTCCGTCGCCGCCTCCGAGGCGCAGTGCTCCGTGGGCGAGATGATCACGAACTGATTGTCCCGCGCCCGGGGAGTGACGGCGTTCCGCTTGAAGAGCTCGAACAGCGTCAGCGTCTGCTCGGCGCCGTAGTCGAGCCAGGAGTTGACGTGCAGCGCGGGTACGTCGAACCGGGTGGTGTCGGTGGCGTAGCCCTGCCGGAGCCAGTACCCGTCGCCCGGCCGATGGGAGATGAAGTCCTCGAAATCGGTCCTCGGCCCCCGGGCCGCCCGCATCATCTCGACCGTCGGCGTGGAGCGGAGCAGCGCCCCGAAATCGACGCTGTCCGGCCGGGCCGGGTTCCGGTCCTTGGCCCCGGCACCCAGGAACCAGCCGAACGCCGAGCTGAGCGAAAAGACCCCGTTCTCATACGCGCCGAAACCGGACCAGTAGCCGCCGGCCGAGCCGAGACCACCCGCGGCGGCCTGGGGCACCGCGGCGAGGTGATTGGGATGCCGGGCCCCGGCCACCAGGATCTGGACTTCGCCCAGGTAGGAACAGCCGAACGTGCCGACCTTACCGGTGGACCACGGCTGGCTCGCCGCCCAGTCGATCGTGTCGTAGCCGTCGTCCCGGTCGTGAGACTGGACCTGGTAGTCGCCCTCCGACCCACCCTTGCCTCGGACGTCCTGGGACACCACCGCGTAGCCCTGGCCGGCAAAGAACTCGGCGGGACCGGTGGAGCCGGTCGACCGGTCCTTGTCATACGGGGTCCGGATCACGACCACCGGGAACCGCCCGCCGACGTTCTTCGGGAGGTAAAGGTTGGCCGCCAGCGAGACCCCGTCCCGCATCGGGATCAGGACGTCGCGCTGAACGGTGAACTCGTTGCGGGGCTCCGGGCGGGCAAACCGATCCTGGGCCGAGGCCGTACCAGCCCCGACCACGACCACGGCAAGCAACCAGCGAATCGTTCCCATCGGACCAAATCCTCACCCCCCGGGCGGCTGGTGGGCCCGGGCTCCGGTATCCAAATTGGTATACACTCACAGCTTAGCGCGAATCCTGCGGTTCGGCAAACGACCGGTGTGTACCTTGCGCCGGCCCGGATCGTCAACGCAGCGAACCAGTTCCACTTAGCCCGGCTGGAGGCCGGTTTCCAACTGCCGCACACCCTCGGTACGCCCGAAAATCGCCCGCAGGAGGCGCAACCCGCCTCAGTGGCGCCGCCCACCCGGTCCGCCGGTCGGGCCCGGCCGGACGCGGTCGTGGGACGGGCATTGTCCTGGGCCCGGCGGAACCCGGAGTTGTCGATCCACTCGTTCCTCGGGCGGGGCTGGATCTGGAAGGTGTTCGGCAGCGACCTCGAGCGGGTCCCCCCGCCCGACCACGAGACCGGGTGGCGGTTCCGGCCGGTGTCGGCGGGCGAGCTGGTGCAGCTGGCCGCCGGTAACGACCCGTTCTTCCTCCGCCAGATCGAGCGGCTCGACCGGTTCGGACGAAGCCACGCCTTCGGGGTCTTCGTCGACGGTCAGATCGCGCACGTGAGCTGGATGCTGGCCACGCCGGCCGACCACCTGGACTCGCCCCGGCTCCTGGCGCTGGCCGCCGACGAGGTCGAGATCACCGCCTGCGAAACCCTGCCCGCGTTCCGGGGCCGCGGGATCTACCCGTTCGCGATCCGGGCCCTGGCCGAACTGGCCCGGGACGGCGGACTCCGGCGGATCCTCATGAAGACCTCCCACGACAACCGCGCCTCCCAGACGGGCATGCGGAAGGCGGGGCTGGAGGAGATCGCCACCGTCGTGGTCTGGAACCCACCCTGGAACTCCGCCCGGTCGATGGCCGTGCGGTTCGGGCCCGTTACCCTGGCCCGTTGACGTTGCGTCAGGCCCGGGTTCGTTCCTCGACCCGGTTCCGAATCCGTTCTTCGAGCGCGCCCTTCGAAAAGCACCAGAGCCGGTCTCGCGTCGACCCGGCGGCCTCGGTGCCCACCCCCAGCACGAACGTGTAGATCTTCGAGGTGTTGGCCCCCGTCGGCATGACCGTGGTCAGCACGGTCAGGGCCACTTCGAATCGATCGGCGTTCGGCATCCCCCGGCTGTCACCGCATTCGAGGAAGGTCGAGAGCAGATCGCCCGCCAGGCGGAGGCGGATCTTCTGGTAGCAGGTTCCGACCCGCCGGGTGGCCGGCTCCCGGAAGTTGAGATCGAGACCGAGGTCCGTCAGCACCGCCGGCAGCGCCTCCCAGACCTTGGCGGCCGGGGCCGTGACGATCGCCTCGACGCCAAGGGTGTCGACCGTCCGGGCAAAGCCCCGCTCCCGGAGCATGGGCACCTGCTGTTCCATTGGGGTGCCACCGCACCCGGCGGCGAGCGACATCAACAGCGCCAGATCGACGAACATGGTCCCTCCTGGTCGGTCGTGCATACTAGAGATGGGCCTACCCTGACGCTAGACTTCGCCCGTCGACGCCCTCCCCACCAACCCGCGACGCCACCATGACGCCATTCCGACTGCTCGGCCTCGGCTTCCTTGCCCTCGTTTCGGGCCGAACCCTGGCCGCCCAGGTTGCTCCCGCCCCGATGGCCGCCGCCTACCGGCAGGTGGCCGACCGGCTGATCGACGCCGCGCTCGCCGACAGCGCGGCCTGGAATCGGATCGCCGAGTTGACCGACCGGTTCGGCCATCGACTGTCCGGATCGGCGGCGCTGGAGCAGGCCCACGACTGGATCCTGACCCAGATGCGGGCCGACGGGCTCGACAACGTCCGCGGCGAGCCGGTGATGGTGCCCCACTGGGTCCGCGGCCAAGAGTCGGCCGAGATGGTGCAGCCCCGCTTCGGCAAGCTGCCGATGCTCGGGCTCGGTGGTAGCATCGGCACCCCGCCTGGCGGAATCACGGCCGAGGTGCTGGTGGTGACCAGCTTCGACGACCTGAAGGCCCGCGCCGCCGAGGCCCGGGGCAGGATCGTGTTGTTCGACGTGCCGTTCACCAACTACGGCGCCACGGTCCAGTACCGGGGTCGGGGCGCCATCGAAGCGGCCCGGGTCGGAGCGGTGGCCAGCATGATCCGCTCGGTCGGTCCGTTCGGGATGCGGACACCCCATACCGGGGGCATGGGATACGATCCGGCCGTGCCCAGGATTCCCGCCTTTGCCATTACCGCCGAGGACGCGGCGATGATCCACCGGTTCCAGCGGCGCGGCGAGCGCGTCGTGGTGACCGTGTCGATGGAGGCCCGCTTCCTCCCCGATGCGCCCTCGCGCAACGTGATCGGCGAGATCGTCGGGCGGGAACGGCCCGAGGAGATCGTGGTGATGGGCGGTCACACCGACTCGTGGGACGTCGGGACCGGCGCGATGGACGACGCCGGCGGGGTGGTGATCGCCTGGGAAGCGATTCGCCTGATGAAGAAACTCGGCCTCACGCCGCGGCGGACGATCCGCGTGGTCGGTTGGACCAACGAGGAGAACGGCGGCCGGGGCGCGACCGCCTACCGCGATGCCCATCGCGACCAGCTGGCCAACCACGTCCTGGCCATCGAATCGGACGGCGGCGTGTTCCGGCCCGAGGGGTTCGGATTTACCGGCTCGCCGGCGGCCCGGGCCATCGTGACCCAGATCGGCGCTCTCCTCGAGCGCGTCGGCGCGAGCGCGATCGGACCCAGTGGCGGCGGTGCCGACATTGGGCCGATCATGGCGCTCGGCGTACCCGGCATGGGACACCTCGTGGACGGCACCCGCTACTTCTGGTATCACCACACCGAGTCCGACAACGTCGACAAGCTCGACCCCCGCGAGGTCGCGATGAACGTCGCCGCGATGGCGGTGATGGCCTACGTCGTGGCCGACCTTCCGGAGCGCCTGCCTCGCTGAGTCCGCTCGGCCGCCCCGCCTCGGCGCGTCAGCGACCGGCGAGGGCGGCCAGCCGGCTGTCGATCTCGGCGCGATCGAGCCAGCGGCCCCCCACCATCACCCCCGCCTGCCGGCCCACGTTGGTGATGTCGACCAGCGGATTGGCGTCGAGCAGGATGAGATCGGCCCGCTTGCCCGAGGCGACGGTGCCGGTCGTCGCTTCGGTGCCAAGATACCGGGCCACGTTCCGGGTTCCGGACTCGAGCGCCTGGAACGGCGTCAGACCCGCGTCGACCAGGTAGGCCAGCTCGCGCCGGACCGAAAAGCCCGGCACGTTCCAGATCTGAGGCGCGTCCGACCCGAGCAGGAAGCCGACGCCGGCGCGGTGCAGGCCGGTGATGAGCGCGTTCCGAAGCTCCAGGTACCGGCGCTTCATGGCGGGCGTCACCGAGGTATCGCCGCGAAAGGCCGCGGTCTGCCGGACCCAGGCATCGAGTCCGTTGGCCCAGTACTTCATCTCGGGCCAGGACCGGAGCTGGTCGGTCGAGAAGTCGCCCACGACGTGCCGCATCAGCGTCTCGGTCGGCACGATCCACACGCCCTTGGCCTTGGCCTTGGCGGCCAGCGCGGGGAGACGGCTCGGATCGGCCCGCATCACCACGCCGAGCCCGAAGAACCCGGCCTCCGCGGGCGAGAACGGGCCCGCGGCCGGCACCAGACCCTCGATGAAGCCGTCGATGTGATCGACCGACCAGTAGCCGAGTTCGATGGCTCGCTCGATGCCCACGTCGAGCGGCACGTGTCCGGCAAACCGGATCCCGACCCGCTTGGCGGTGGCGGCGATGGTGTCGAAGACGCCGCGGCGGATGCCGGGGTGGATCTTGAGGAAGTCGTAGCCGGCCTGGCGGTATTTGGTCACCGAGTCGGCGGCGTCCTTGCCGGTCCGCATCGTGTTGCCGCTCAGCGACGGGCTCGAGGTGTAGATGAGCGGGCTCAGCAGTTCGCCCTTGGCCGCCCGTTCCCGGTAGGGCAGGTGGCGCGGGTCGCCCAGCATCCCCCGGACCGTCGTGACCCCGTTCAGGGCAAAGAGGGCCAGGACTCGCTCGATGTCCGCGTCGGACACCTGGCGTCCGGGCGGAATGTGGGCGTGCATCTCCGCCAGACCCGGCATCAGGAACTTGCCGGTGCCGTCGATCCGGATCGCGCCGGCCGGCACGGTCACCCGACCGTCGGCGCCCATGGCGGTGATCCGATCGCCGGTTACGATGACGGTCTGGCCGGGCAGGGTCCGGTCCCGATCCATCGGGATGACGGTGACGTTGACGAACGCGTAGGTCGGCGACTGGCGGACGGGCGTCGCCGACGTCGCGGCGAGCGCGAGAAGGAGCAGCAAGGGCACGGGGTATCTCCTGAGCGGTCCCGGGTTCGGCGCCCCGGGCGTTGCGATGACTGCCCTACGCGGGCCGGGCGGCCGCCGTTTCTAGCGCCGCCCCACTCGAACGAAAAGGGGCCAGTGAACGGCGCGGATCCGGTCCGGCTCCCCCCACGCGGCCCGGAGTTCCGGCTCGACCTCGGCGACCGGATCGCGGCCGGTCGCCGCGGTACACCGGGTCACCGCCGACCAGGTCCGGAGGTATCCCGTCAGATGAGCCAGGTCCCAGTCGCCCGCCATTTCGAATGGCGGAGGCTCGATGGACGCGAAGGGAAAGTCGATGTCCCGGTACTCGCCGTCGACCAGGGCGCGGTTGCCGGGCCACCAGGGGCCGACCACCTCGTGGTAGAGCCGGTCGATCACCCGGTCCACCGCCGGATCGACCCGCATCAGATTGTACATCCAGACGGCGACCACCGCGCCCGGCCGGGCCACCCGGCGCACTTCGTCGTAGAACCGGGGTCGATCGAGCCAGTGGAGCGCCTGGGCCACGGTGACGCAGTCCACCGATCCGTCCGGGAGGCCGCTCCGCTCCGCCGGGGCCACCCGATACTCGACGTTAGGCGCGTGCTTGGCATGCTCGATCTGGGCCGCGCTCGCGTCGGTGGCGATCACGTGCCGGAACAGGTGGGCCAGGCCGAGCGCGGCCTGCCCGCTGCCGGTGGCGCAGTCCCAGGCGGTGTCGTGCGCCACGCACCGCTCGCCCAGCCACTCGAACAGGCGGTGCGGATAGGTCGGCCGATAGCTGGAGTACCCCGACGCCCGCGCCGAGAAGTGATCCTGGAATCCGCCGGAGGTCATGGTCGTTCAGCGCAGGTCGAGGGCGTAGTGATGGAACTCGGTGTCCCGGAGCCAGCCGGCCCGCTCGTAGAGCCGCTGGGCCGGAAGATTGGTGACCGCCGTGGCGAGTTCGAGGTAGAGCGCCCCGCTCTCGCGGCCGACGGCGGCCGCCCGCTCGAGGAGAGCCCGGCCGACGCCGTGGCGCCGGCCGGCTTCGGCCACGTAGAGGTCGTTGAGAATCAGCGACCGGCCGATCGACACCGACGAGAACGTCGGATAGAGCTGAACGAACCCCACCGCCGTTCCGTCCACCGAGGCCAGCAGGATGATCGAGTCGCCCTGGCGGAGGCGGTCGGCCAGGAACGCTCGCACCCGCTCCGGTTCGGACGGCTGGCGGTAGAAACGCCGATACGCGTCGAACAGCGGGACCACTCGGTCGAGATCGAGCGAGGTGGCGCGTTCGATGACCGGTGCGGCGCTCATGACCTCGTCTCCCTCTTCAGATCAGGACGGCCCAGAACCCGAGCAGCGCCAGGGCCGCGGCGGCGAGCGCCACCAGGAACCCCCGGGGCCGGGCCCGCTGGCGGACCGCTTCGCGCAGCGCACCCAGGGCCGCCACGAACAGGATGCCCAGCCCGCCCAGAATGATGAGATACAGGAGCATGGCCAGCATCGGGCGTCACCATCCCACCAGCAGTTTGGTCGCGAGGATCGTTCCGGCCAGCAAGAAGATACCTCGAACCACCCGGGTACCGAACCGGCGGCCCAGGCGGGAGCCGAGATAGCCGCCGGTG
>JAEUJH010000055.1 GCA_016794825.1 Gemmatimonadota bacterium | reverse complement strand
TCGTCACCCCACCCTCCGTGAGGAGCCGGAGGTGCTGCCCCACCCAGATGACCCGCCCGGATCGGGTGACCAGCGGCAGTTCGCAGTAGGTGGACGGAACGCCCCGGTCACGCTGGTCGCGATAGAAGGCGGTGATCTCGGCCCGTACGTCGGCCCGCACGAGGTCCAGGCACTGGGTGCCGAGCAGTTCGTGCGACTGGTATTCGAGCGCGCTCGCGGCGGTGGGGCTGACGTACCGGAACCGACCCTGGAGGTCGGTCCGATAGATGATGTCGGTGGCGACCTCGACGAGCTGCCGGAACTGCTCCTCGCTCCGTTGGAGCGCGTCCTCCCGCTGCCGTCGCTCGACGACGATCCCGAGCTGCGCGCTCAGCGTCTCGAGGAAATGGAGCTCGCCCTCGTCGAACCCGTGGGGCCGATCGTAGTAGATCATGAACTTGCCGATCAGCCGGCGGCCCGCGGTCAGGGGCACGAAGCCGAGGGATTGAATCCCCTCGCCCAGGACCCGGTCGCGCAGGGGACCGAGCGAATCGTCGCGGGCCACGTCGGGAATCGTGATCGGGGCGACGGGGCCGTCGGTCGGTACCCAGGGCGAGTGGCCCTCGGCCGCGGCCCGGTACTCGGAGGAGAGCCCCCGCCAGGCCCGGAACCGCATCACCCCCTGATCGTCGAACAGCAGGATCGCCGCTCGATCGGCCTCCGCCGCGGCCTGAACCCCTTCCAGCGCCAGGGCAAACACTTCCTCGAGCGAACGAGCGGCGATGACGGCCGTGCTCAACTGGTGGAGGGTCTCCTGCTCGCGCAGTCGACGCCGGAGCAGGTGCTCCGCCCGCTTCGAGTCGGTGATGTCGACGAACGAACAGAGAACCGCGAACCCGCCGCCATCGGCGGAGGGGATGGGACTCGAGTTGATCGACAGCCAGACGACGGCGCCGTCGGACTGGCTCAGGCCGAGCACCACGTTTCGACGAGGATCTCCGGTCCGGAGTGTCGTGATCGCCGGGAAGTCGGTCCACGGAAACGGTGTTCCGTCCTCCCGGATCGCGTGCCGCGGCCCGGACGACAGATCCCGCCCGATCAGGAACTGGGCCGAATGGCCAAGAATCCGCTCCGCCGCGGCGTTGCACTCCACGATCCGGCCGTCGGCGCCCAGCACCAGCACGCCCTCCGCCAGGGTGGCGAGGACGGTGCCATACAAATCCCGATCGGGGGTCCCGCGGCCGGTTTCTGCGCTCACGCCATGTTGGGTGTTGGCGACGCGGCAATCTACCAGCCCGGAGCGGACCCCGATACCCGGTGCCTACGAGCGCCCCCGGAGGTACAATCAAGGTGAATTGCGGCAACCCAGGGACAGGAGGTGCGACGATGGTCCGATGCCCCCAGAACCACTCCGCTTCGGGCGGGGCCGGCGCGTTCCGGTGACCAGCCCCGACCGTCCCGACCCGCTCGGGCTCCATCGACTCGGTCATGCCGGCTCCCTGCTCGAGGTGGCGGCCCAGCGCTGGCACGACGGGCAGCCGGAATCGCGCCTCGATCAGGTGGTCGAGGAGATTCCGGTCGTCATCGTCTACAACCGGGTGCCCCACGTGGTGATGATGGCCACGCCCCAGGATCTCGAGGACTTTGCCCTCGGGTTCAGTCTCACCGAAGAGCTGATCCGCACCCCGGCGGACCTCGAGGGGGTGGCGATCGAGCGATTCAGTCAGGGAATCGAAATCCACGCCACCATCGCTCCCGCCTGCGAGGCGGTCGTCGCCAACCGGACCCGGCGCCTCACCGGCCGGACCGGGTGCGGCATCTGCGGGTCGGACAGCATCGCCGCGGTGCTCAAGACCACGCATGCGGTGGCCGCGGGCACGCCCGTTCCGGCCGCGGTGGTGGCCCGAGCGCTCGAGGGCCTGACGGAGCATCAGCGCCTGAACCGGTCGGCCGGCGCGGTCCACGCGGCTGGCTGGGCGACGCTCGACGGCACCGTCACCCTGGCCCGCGAGGACGTCGGCCGCCACAACGCCCTCGACAAGCTGATCGGCGCGGTGCTCAAGCGCGGCATCGAGCCGTCGAGCGGATTCGTGGTGGTGACCAGCCGCGCCAGCTTCGAAATGGTGCAGAAGACCACGGTGCTCGGCGCGCCGATCCTGGCCGCCATTTCCGGCCCGACCGGCTTGGCCGTCCGGGTGGCCGAGCAGGCGGGACTCACGCTGGTGGGGTTCGCGCGGCGAGGGTCGCTTACGGTGTACACCCACCCGGAGCGAATCGGGCCGGCCTAGCGGAACCCGCGGGAGCCGAGGAACAGCCCGATTCCGAACCCGAAGCGGCGGGATCGCGGCGCGCGCCGCCGCACGATATCTTGAACTGCTTCAGCCGCCCTTCCGACCACAACGAGGATCCACCGATGACGCGTCTCCGGCCGCTGCCGTGCCGCCTTTCGCTCATGCTGCTCGCCACCGCCTGCGCCGGCAACGACGCCGCGCCGCCGGCTCCAGCGTCGCCTCAGGCGGAGTTGGCCGCGCGGGTCAAGGCTCGGGGCGACTCCCTCGAGCTTCCCGGCACTTACACACCGCCCCCCGGCGACCCGCTCGAGCATTCGATCGCCGGGTTCGCCAAGACGCTCTGCTCGGCGGTGTTCCTGACCGGTCTCGATCCGGCCGACGCGGCCGCCAACGTCGGCTTCTTCACCGGTCCCCTCGAGGATCGAGCCACCGTCGTCGACACCGTCGTCGACCGAGCCACCCAGACCGTCCGCCTCACGATGAAGTCGGGCACGGTCCGGATCGCCCGCCGGTACGGGAGCCAGGGCTGCATCACCTCGCCGAAGGAGCGCGACACCATCTTCTTCACGCCGTCGGCGGTGACCCCGAACCTCCCCGACGCCGCCAAGACGCCCTGGCCGATGGGCGACGTCGTCGCCAAGGAGGCGTGGCCGGCCGAGATCGATTCGACCCGGTTTGCCGCCGCCGTCGACACCGCCTTCGGGTCGCCCGACGCGATGACCCTCGGCCTGGTGATTACCTGGCGCGGGCGGATCCTGGCCGAGCGGTACGCGCCCGGCATCGGGATCCACACGCCGCTCGAAAGCTGGTCGATGGGCAAGAGTCTGACCGGGACCCTGATGGCCATTCTGATCCAGCAGGGCGTCTACCAGCTCGACCAGAAGGCCCCGATCCCCGAATGGCAACAACCCGGCGATCCGCGGCAGGACATCCGGATCATGGACATCATGCGGATGTCGAGCGGCATCCGGATCCGGGCCCCGCAGGATCCGGGGTACGACCCGAGCCTGGGCTACCCGGATCACCTTTATCTCTATACCGGTGGGGTCAACTCCTATCAGTACGCGGCCAGCCGGCCCCAGCAGTGGAAGCCGAACACCGTCGGTCGCTATCGCAACACCGATCCGGTGCTGACCGGATACCTGGTGCGGCTGGGCGTCGAGAAACGGGGCGAGAACTATCACGCGTTTCCGCAGCGGCACCTGTTCGACAAGATCGGCATCCGGAACGCGGTGATGGAAACCGATCCGTACGGCAACTTCCTGACCCAGGGCTACGAGTTCCTCCCCGCCCGCGACTGGGCCCGGCTGGCCAACCTCTACCTCCAGGACGGCGTCTGGAACGGCGAGCGGATCCTCCCCGAAGGGTACGTGGCGCATGTCAGCACGGTGGCGCCCGCCTGGGAGGCCGATGGGCGGCCGGTCTACGGCGGTGGCTTCTTTTGGGTCAACGGCGACGGGGCCACCCCGATCCCGAAGACCGCGTATTCGATGCAGGGCGCCGGCGGGCAGAGCGCTACCATCATCCCGACCCACCAGCTGGTCGTCGTCCGACTCGGCAAGTACCGGGGCTCCCGCGCGGGCGACCAGGCGCTCGACCGGGGCATGGCCCTGCTGATGGAGGCGGTCCCGGCCGCCAAGTAGCCGGCGCCGGCCCGAAACCGGGCTGGCGTGGCGGATCGTACGGTCCGGTGTATCGTTATGGTGACCAACCTGGAGCCGGAGCCATGCCAGCCTATTCCCTCAAGGTCAACGGGCAAAGTCGGTCCGTCGACGTCCCCGCCGACATGCCGTTGCTGTGGGTCCTGCGCGACGTGCTCGACCTGCCCGGCACCAAGTTCGG
>JAEUJH010000043.1 GCA_016794825.1 Gemmatimonadota bacterium | reverse complement strand
TAGAACCGGTGCCCGACCCCGTAGTCGAGCCGGAGCTGCCCCCGGAAGTTCTCCGCGTTCTTGACCCCATCGGCTTCGCTTCGGACGGCCGAGAAGACCTGGGTGAAGACGACCTTCTTGTCGGCGGAATTGACCACGAACTTGTCGCCGATGTTGAAGGTGGTGACGCTGGTGTTGCCCGCCGCGCTGACGAATCCGAAATCGGCGGTGAACGATCGCGTCTTTTCCTTCTTGTCCTGACCGAAGAGGTGTCCCGCGCCGACGACGAGGCCCAACAAGGCCAGCGCGATGCTCCGGTGGGTCATGATTGCGTCCAGGCTCCAGTGTGAGATTCTCGAACCACCACGTGGAGTGCAAAGAAACAGGCCAGCCGGCCCCGCGCAACGCAAGGCGGAATTCACCGCAAGGATCGGATGGTCGGGCCCCGGCCCAGGCGCTATCCTGGACAGCCAAGGAGACTTCGACCTATGATCAGCCTGATGCCCCGCTCCTCCCAGCCCTCGCCGGACACCGCTTGGCGCGCCGTCATGACCCGGGACAAGGGTCAGGACGGAAGCTTCGTGTTCGGCGTCACCACCACCGGGATCTACTGCCGACCCTCCTGTCCGGCCCGACGGCCCAACCGGACCAATGTCCGATTTTTCGACACGGGTCGGTCGGCCCGCGACGCCGGCTTCCGGGCCTGCCTCCGCTGCCACCCGGATGAGACCCGGGCTGATCCGCTTGCCGCCGCCAAGACGCTGCTCGACACCGGCACGGACGAGCCCCTGACCTTGGAGCGCCTGGCCGACCGGGTGGGCCTGAGCCCGAGTCACCTGCAGCGGACGTTCAAGGCCCGGTTCGGCCTGTCGCCGCGGGAGTATCTCGCGGCCCGCCGGTCGACCCGCCTCAAGGGCGCGCTGCGATCGGCTCGATCGGTGTCGCGCGCCGGGTACGACGCGGGCTACGGCTCCGGCAGCCGCCTCTACGAAGGCGCCCCGGCCACCCTCGGCATGACCCCGGGCCGCTTTGCCCGAGGCGGCGCCGGCCTGGCGCTCCGATACCTGATCGTCGATTCCGCCCTGGGCCGTCTGCTGGTGGCGGTGTCGGATCGCGGGGTCGCGGCCGTGCTGCCCGGCCGCGCCGATCGGGAGTTGATCGCCGGGCTCGCCGCCGAGTTTCCCAATGCCGAGCTGGCGCCGATCGAGCCCGGCCAGGACGCGACGCTGGCAGCCCTGATCGACCGGGTCGCCGCCGAAGTGGCCGGCCAGGCCAGCGGACCGGATCGGATTCCGCTCGACATCCTCGGCACCGCGTTCCAGGAGCGGGTCTGGAAGGCCCTCCAGACCATCCCGGCCGGAGCGACCCGGTCGTATCAGGAGGTGGCCCGGACCATCGGCCGGCCGCGCGCCACCCGGGCCGTCGCCTCCGCCATCGCGCGGAATCGACTGGCGGTGCTGGTGCCCTGTCATCGGGTCGTCCGCGAGGACGGATCGTTAGGCGGGTATCGGTGGGGGCTCGACACCAAGCGGCGGCTGCTCGACCGCGAGCGGACGTGACGGCGGCCGGGCCCGACCGCCTGCGGGGATGAGGGCGACCACGATCCCCGACGCCGAGTGCGACCTCGGCTGGGCCCTGGGGTTTCTCGGCGCCCGGGCCGTCGCCTCGGTCGAGCGGATCGAGGACAACCGGTACACCCGGATCGTGGCCACCACCGCGGGGCCGCTCGCCTGGTCTGTTTCCCTGACTCCGGTGGCGGGAGGGTCCCGGGCCACCGTTCGGACCGAGCGACTCGGCGGCGACGGCGCGCCTCCGGCGGCGTTCGGCCGGGCCTCGTTCCGGCACCAGTTCGATCTCGATCGCGACCTCGACCCCTTCCGCGCCATGGCCGCCCGAGACCGGGTGCTGCGACGGCTGGTGGGCGCCCGCCCCGGCCTCCGACTGCCCCGCCTGGCCGACCCGTTCGAGGCCCTGGTCCGGGCCATCGTCGGTCAACTCATCAGCGTCGCCGCCGCCCGCACCATCCTGGGCCGACTGGCGAGTGGATTCGGTGATCCGGTCGGAACAGCGGGCCGGACGTTTCCGTCCGCGGCGTCCCTCGCCTCCACGAGACCCGAGCGGCTCCGTTCGATCGGGCTGCCGACCACCAAGGCCGCGGCGATCCTGGCGGCCGCCTGCGCCGTCCGCGATGGCGACCTCCCGTGGACCACGCTGGCCCAGGAGCCGGAACGGGCCGACCGCGTCCTCCGATCGCTGCCCGGCGTCGGCCCGTGGACCAGCGGCTACGTTCGCCTCCGGGCCCTCGGCGACGCCGACGCGTTCCTGCCAACCGATCTGGGCGTCAGGTCGGCCCTGACGCGGTTGGGGATCGACCCGCCGTCACTGGCCCGCCGAACCGACGCCTGGCGGCCGTGGCGCGGTCTGGCCGTCGGGCACCTCTGGGCCTCCCTGGCCCATTAGCGCCGTCAGGCCAGCGAGATCCAGATCTCCGTCTCGAGCCGGTCCTTCGGCGTATTGGTCGGGTCGTTCCGGTACAACTCGAAGCTTGGCCCGGAACCCATCCGGTGGCCGCTGGCCGGCAACCATTCGCCGAGGAAGCGGGCCCAGACATCTCCCAGCAGCTCGTAGGGACCCCGATGCAGCACCATGGCAAACCGACCCGCGGGGATCCGCTGCTCCTCGAGCCCCGGCGGTAACACGGCCGAGTCGGGCACGATGATCCCGGCATCGGACCGGAGGGCCTCGGGCGCGGTGGCCTCCGGATCATCGTGGTAGAGCGCGATCATCGCCGCCTCGGGGTGCTGGAACAGCCCGGCCGGCCCCCCGATCTCGCCCAGACGCGCGAAGGCCCGGGAGATCTGGTTGTACGGCCCCACGTGCCGA
>JAEUJH010000020.1 GCA_016794825.1 Gemmatimonadota bacterium | reverse complement strand
ATCTGGACCGCCAGCGAGTGGAACAGCGCGCCGAGCACCGGATCGGGCTGGGCCTGGGCGCCGGTGATCTCGTAGAGCCGCCGGGTAAACTGCTCCCGCAACTCGCGGGCGATGTCGCCCGCGGTTCGTTCCGGCGGTCGGAGGCTCTTCTGGTCGGCCACGGGGTCCGATCAGCCTCGCGGAGTCGGCGCGTCGGCGGTGCGCTGCGGATCGGCCGCGGCGGGCGGGCTCACGTCCGGCGCCTGGACCGCCGGGACCGACACCGCCTTGGCGGTGATCTGCTTGCCCATGAAGCCGGGCGGCTGGATGTGGACCATGCCGCCGACGATGTTGTTGATGGCGCCGGCCACGCTCTCCACGTTCATCCCGCCCTTGAGCGCGGCGTTGAGCCCGCTCAGGCCGAGGTCCATGCCGGCCTTGATGGTGGCGTTCTTGCCGACGTCGGTCGACTCGTCGCCGCCGATCTTCCGGGCCGAATCCGAATCGACCTGCTGCAGGAAGGTCTTGCTCTTGATCCGGAGTTCGCCCTTGGCTTCGAGGGCGATGTCGCCGTCGGAGTAGATGGTCACGACCGAGGGGCCGGACTTGGGCTCGCTCAGCTGGATCAGGGTCTTGCCGGTCGGGGTGCAGAGGTCGATCACCTGGCCGTCGTCGCCATCGAGGAGCCGGACGGTGTTGCCCGAGCGGGTGACGATCCACTTGGTGTCGTTCTTGGCCCGGTTGTCGGGCGGCAGGTCCTTGCCGTTCCAGAGGGAGCCGACCACCACGGGACGCTCGGCGTCGCCCTCCTCGAAGATGACCAGGACTTCGTCGCCGACTTCCGGGATGAACATGAGGCCGCGGCCGTTGCCGGCGTACAGCGTCGTGAGTCGGGCCCAGTTGGTGACGTCGGACCCCTGCCAGCGATAGCGGATCTTGATCCGCCCCATCTTGTCGGGATCCTGATCGGACGTCACCACCTCGGCGGTGACGGGACCCTGCCGGACCGGCGCGGGCGGCCGCTCGAGGTTGGTGAAATTCTTCCACGGCGTGGCCACGAACTCGTTCCGGTACTGCTGGTCCTCGAAGATGTGGGTCACCTTGATGAGGCCGAGCTTGCCGGTGGTCGGGAGCGAGAAGTTGAGCCCCTGGATCAGCTCGACCAGTTCACCCGCGGCCAGTCCCGGCTTGACGCTCTGACCCTCGACCAGCACGGCGCCGCCGAGCGACCGCTCGCTCTCCTGCCGGAGCAGCGCCTTGAAGTCGGCGTGGGTGGCGGCCCGACCGCTCGGGATCTCGAGCCCGGGGTCGCCGCCGCCGATCGCTTCGCGCGCCAGTTCGGCCACGGCGGTGACCAGCTTCGACGCGCCGCCCAGCGTGGGCGGGCTCTGCCGGATCCCGGCGTGGCCGTGGGTGTGCTTGGCCTTGACCTCGTAGCTCGCGCCGCTGAACCCGTGATTGACCGGCCGGGCGCGGGCCCGGACCTCGAGCAGGGTGTCGCCCCAGAGCAGTTCCCAGCCCTTGTCCTCGAATTCGGTCCGGATTTCCGGCTCGGCGCCGGTGGTCACGATGAAGGCGCCGTGTTCGTCGGCCAGGCGCTTGAGGAACGCGAACTCGGATTCGCCCCACTGGACGTGGTCGAACGCCGGCGGATTCCGCTTGAGGTTCCCGACGATCTTGACCCCGAACTTGGCGGCGATGGTGCTGAGCGTGCTCTGCGGGAAATAGACCGTGTCTTCGTACTCCAGCCGCTCCGACGGCGACACCGCCTCGAGCGAGAATTTGGAGCCGAGATTGAGCAGGTGACTCTGGACCCCGTCGGTGATGGCGCCCTGGAAGATCTCGATGACCGGACCGCCCTCGCCCTGGACCTTGACCGACACCGGGTCGCGGAGGAGCTGGTCGAGGCTCACGTCGAGGGCGCTGTCGCGGATGAAGTCGATCTTGCAGGTGGTGTGCTGCCCGAGTTCCTGGACGATCTCGAGCCGCTCCACCTCGCTGTTGCGGAGCATCAGATCGCCGATGGTGACCCGGAGGATGACTTTCATCGGAGGTTCCCTTTCCGGCGGCCTAGGCCGCCGCGACCTGACCGAAGCGCGCTTCGCCCCGACCGTCGACCATGGTGATCTGGAACGTCCGGCGCCCGTCGCCGTCGATGGTGCCCGTCGTGACCGACTGGACCCGGATGTCTCCCACGCCGAGTTCCCCGAGCGCCAGGTTGACGGCGTCCTTGAGGTTCTCGTGATCCTGTTTTTCGCGTCGGGCCGCCTCGGTGAACTGCTCGAACAACCCGAACCAGCGGGCATGGGGCCAGGTCGTCGCCGTGGTGCCGGCCATGGCCTTGATCAGGCCGAGCACGGCGTCGAACGAGTCCTGCTGCGCCAGCTTGCCGTCGGGAGTGACGCGGAGGGGGAGTCCCGTGGAGAGCATGCGGCTGCCGGTGGGGCGAGGCCGGCCGTTCCGCCGTCCTCGCCCCGTCCCGAGTTACTTCGTGAACTTGTGCTTGGAGACGTTCGACTCGTCCACCACCACCGTGAGTTCGATGTGGAGCAGGTTCTTGAACTGTACCGTGCTCCCACCGGTCTGCACCTCGGCGGGGGGGTTGCCGACTTCGAAGCCCGAGACCCAGCCCATGAACTCGACGGCGTGGAGCACCTTGTCCGCCTCGTCGAGGTACCAGGTGATCTCGACCTTGTGGAGCGGGTCCTTCGACTCGGTGGCCATCTTCCACAGTTCGATCTGGGCGGCCTGCGGAATGTTGTCGAGAATGCTGGCGTCGACGTCGATCGCGACCCGACCCACCACCGAGTCACCGACCCGGCGGCCGACCTGGTTGGCGTTGCGGCTCAGCTTGTAACTGACTTCCGACGGCCGGAACTCGACCGAATCGATCTTGACCTTGACCCGGTTGTACGTTGCCATGACGATCTCCGTAGCGGTGACGAGGGGTTAGAAACCGAAAAAGTGCTTGATCTTGTCGACGACCGACGGACGCTCGGCCGGGTTCGAATCGGGGGCCGCGGCGGCCGGCGGCGCGGCCTCGGCCACCGGCGGCGTGGCGGCGGCCACCGGGGGCGGCGCCGCCGGCGCGGCCTTGGGCTCCGGAGCGGGCCGGAAGGTAAAGTCCGGGTCCCGCTCCGTCCGGCTCTGATGCCGGGACGAGAAGTTGAGCACCGACATCTTGGTCACGTCGCCCCGGGCGAGGTGGCCGGAACCGTCGAGCTGTCGCTCGACCCGAACGTTCCGGTCCTCGTGCGCGGTGTACCGAAGGTCCTTCTTCGGCGACCCGTCGGGGTTGGTGTCCTCGACCGGCTTCCCGTCCTGATCGGTCATGCGCGGCTTACTCGCCCTTCTTGGCCTGCGGGGTGTCGATCTTGAGTTCGAAGGTCTCGGCCGGACCGACCGGGAGCACCTCGAGTTTGATGTCGAGGACACCCTGGGCGAATTTGTCCTCGTCCATGTCGATGTCCATGTTGTACTTGTAGATCGTCCCCTTCTTCAGCTCGTCCTCGAGGAACTCCTCGATCGGATTGCGGACCTGCTCCTTGACGAGGTCGCGGGTCAGCCGCTGTTCCGCCACCCGGCGGAGGTAGACGGCAATCCGGCGCTCCAGGTACCGGAGCACCCGGTACGAGGTGAAGAACTTGAGCACGCCCTTCGGATCCTCGGCCTGGGTCCGGCTCCCGACGAAGCAGAGCTGGTTGTCCTCGTTCCGGATGATGCTCACCACCTGCCGTTCCATCGACAGGTGCTCCATCTGCGAAATCCGGGGCTCGACCCGGGCCTTTTCGGCGCCGCGGATCTGGCCGAAGATCATCCCGACCGGGCCCTGGGCAATGCCGCCGCCGGTGGTCCGGTCGGTGCGGGCCAGGTTGCCGGCAAAGAGCAGCGACGACGGACCGTAGAGGTCGGCGCTGTCGCTGTCGTCGTCGACCTTCTCGAACCAGTGCTTTTCGCGGAGCTTGACGTAGCCCGCGATGACGACGTCGGCCGCGGCCCGGTCCTCGGGGCGCTTCAGGAACTCGTAGGCGCCGCCGTCGGTGCGGAACTGGTCGGACAGCGCCTTGAACGACGGCTCGTCCTTGAGGTCGCCGATCAGGAGCATGCCCCACTTGTTGGCCATGTCCTCGAACCGCTTCCGGACGTTGTCGGGCACGTAGCCCGGCACCACCAGGTTGCAGATGAACTGGCGGAAGTTGAAGCTGTCGTTCCGGCCCTGGACGAACTCGTCGACCGCCAGCACCGTCGAGCTGTTGACGTCGCTGGTGATGGCCTTGGTGTCGGCGTTGAAGATGAAGAACTCGACCGGGGGCCGCTGCTGGCTGTCGCGGACCTCGGCGTTCTCGAAGAAGAGCTGGACTTCCCGATAGCTCCGCTCGAGGGGCCGGATCTTCTCGTAGATCTGGGCCAGGACCTCGTCGCGGGTGGCCTCGAGCTTCTTCATCTGGGCGTCGAGCTTCTTGAGCGCCTGATCGTAGCTGTCGGTCGTGGCCAGCAGGCTCGAGAAGTCCGTCACCCGCTTCAGGAACTGCGCGGCCGACTCGGCCGTGAAGATGTCCTTGAGCGCCGACTTGGCCGGCGCCGGGTGGATGACGTTGAAGATCTCCTCGATGGCCTTGCCCGCCGCCTTCGTGGCGATGATGTCCTGGGCGGTCTTGACCTCGCTCACGCCTCACCTCCCGAGATCTTCTTGAGCGCGTCCTGGAACTGGCTGATGGCCTCGATGATTTCCTTCCGCTGCTCCGGGTTGTCCCAGGCGCGGCGGACCGAGAGCACCGAGAAGCGTTCCCGCATCCGGTGGAGCAGATCGATCTGGCTCTGGAGGTCGGCCAGGTCGTTCCGCTTGCCCGGGGTCTTGCTCATCAACTTCTTGGGGTCGAAGTCCTTGAGGCTCTTGAACTCGAGGTCGGCGGCGAACTCGGTGCCTTCCTCGCCCACGGACGTCTTGAAGTCGAGCTTGGGGGCGAACTTCTCGAACGCCTCGGCCAGGCTCGACACCTTGGTCGGCTGCTCGTCTTCGGCGGTTTCCTGACCGACCCGATCGACCGTCATCGGCAGAATGGTCGCGGTGGTCTCGGTGGGCACCTGACGCGGCGCCATCTTGACTCCGGCCCGCGTCACCTTGACTACTGGCATCTCCGGCTTCTCCTCCCAAAGGGAACGTGCGAGTACGGTCGTGTCATGTACGGTCTGAACTGCCCGGGCCTAACGGGCCCGGGTGGCGCGGGCGGCCGTGATGTCCGTCGGGCGACGGGGCCCGACCTCCTTCACGTCGGTCCGGAGCCCGCCGGCCGCCACGGGCGCGGCCTTGGCGGCCTTGGCCGTCGGTGCCGCCGCCGCGGGCGCCGGGCCCACCGGGGGCCAGAGGAGCCGCGGCACCACGAACCAGAGCATCCCGAGCAGCACCAGCACCATTGATGCCAGCGGGATCCGTCGATCGAGGACGAATCCGCCGGCGCCGTCGGTCGTACCGGCCGGCACCAGCGACGCCGGGGCCACCCCGGCAAACGCGGGGAGCGCCACGAGGGGCGGTCGCCAGAACGCCGTGCCCACCGCTCCGGACTCCGCGCCCAGGGCCAGCGAAGCCGTCAGCGCGGCCACTCCCCGGCCCAGGTTCTCGCGGGAACCCGACAACGGTACGATCACATCCCAAGAGGACCAGAACAGGTCCCGAATTTCCCGAAACGCCGCGGCAAGCTGATACGCGTCCAACCGAACTAGATACTTCCGGCCCCGGGACCCCGCAAGAGCGCCGAGCGCCCCCTGGTCGGCGGCGCCGATCCCGATGATCGCGGCGATCATCCCGCTCTGGTCCACCGCCCGGGCCGCCCGCTGGAGCCCCTCGGCGCCGGCCAGGAGCCCGGGGTCGTCGCCGGGGTGCCCGACATCGTTGTCGGTCCCGTCGGTAATGACCATGAGGACCCCGACCCCGGGGGCGGCCGAGGCCTTCAGTTCGGCGCCGAGCCGGGCCATCCCGGCCTCGACGGCGCTGAACAGCCCGGTGTTCTCCCGGTCGGGGGTGGGGAGGACGTCGACGGCCAGCCGGGCCGAGTCGGGCGTGGTAAAGGCGGCGGCCCCGATCCGGGAGGCCACCTGGACGCTCCCGAAGGGGGCCACGGCAATCCGGACCGCGCCGGCCGGCAGGGAATCGAAGGTGGCGAGCAGGTCCTGAAGGGCCAGGCGGACAGTGCCGATGCCCAGGTTCTTCATGGTCCCGCTGATGTCGACCAATATGAGGAGGCGGTTGTCCCGGGGGGACTCGGCCCCGCCCCGGCGGGCGCGGGCCAGGAGGCCGGTGTCGCCCATGAACCGGGCCCGGAAGGCGGCGGCCAG
>JAEUJH010000014.1 GCA_016794825.1 Gemmatimonadota bacterium | reverse complement strand
GCTCGCGCGGCGATGGGCGCGGCCGGTCGGGAGGTGGCCCATCGCCGCTTCGCGATCGACCGGGTGGTCGACGAGCTGTTCCGGCTGGTGCGTCCGGCCTAACGCTCCGGTGTCCAGGCCGGGAGCCGGCGCCGGTACAGGTCGGCGTACCGCGCCACCATGGTCCGGGCGCCGAACCGTTCCTCGACCAGGGTCCGGGCCACTCCGCGATCCCGTTCCCGGGCCGCGCGGTCGTCCAGTGCCTCACGCCACGCCGCGGCGAGCGCCTCGGGATTTTCCGACGGCACCAGCCGGTGCCGAAGTGTCGGGCCGAGGACCGCGGCGTTTCCTCCCACATCGGTCACCACCGGGCAGTGCCCCGCGCTCATCGCCTCGAGGAGGCTGATCGAGGTCCCCTCGCTCCGTGACGACATGGTGAACAGCGTGAAGGCCCCGAGGAGGCTGATCGTGTCGTCCCGCCAGCCGAGGAGGTGGACCCGATCCGCGATCCCGAGGCTGGCGGCCAGCGCGACCAGGTTGGCCCGTTCCGATCCATCGCCGGCCACCACCAGGGCCGCGCGAGCGCCGGACCCCGCCGAGAGCCGCTCGAACGCGCGGATCATCACGTCGAACCCCTTGATCGGCTCGAGCCGTCCGATGCTGCCGATGATCGGAGTATCGGCCGGGAGACCCAGTTCGGCCCGCAGGCGGCCGTCGTCGGGGGCGGGACGATAGAGCGAGGTGTCGATCCCGTTCGGGATCAGGTACACCGGGCACCGGACCCGAACCGCGGCGGTCAGGTGCGCCGCCAGCACCTCGGACACGGCGATGACCCCGTCGGTTCGGCGCGACGCCTCCCGATCGACCACCCGGTCGCTCCACGGATCGGGACTCTTCCGGCCATGCTCGGTGTGCACCACCAACGGGACCCCGGCCCGCCGCGCCGCCAGCGAGCCCTTGAACCAGACGCCGCTGTGCGAGTGGACTACGTCCGGACCGATCCCGGCCAACACGTCGCGAAGGGGCCCGGGATGAATCATGCTGAGCCGGTTCATCGGCGGGACCTGATGGAGCGTGGCCACCTCGTCGAGCCCCGCCGCGAAGCGGCCGAGGTACTGGAGCACCACCACGTGGGATTCGAACTCGGCCGGGTCGAGGCCGCGCACCAGATCGGCCAGGACCCGCTCCATCCCGCCGTAGTTCAGGTTCTGGACGAGTTGGACGACGCGAATCCGGCGGCCGCTCATCGAAGGCTCCGGAACCACTCGATCGACTCGAACAGGGCGGGCCGAGGGTCGGCCAGCCGAAAAACCTCGTGGCGACCGGGCGAGAGCCCGGGGACCAGCACCCGCGCCAGCGTGGCCCACCGGCCTGGGGTCCCCGGTGGCAAGTGCAGGGCGGTGGCCGAGCGCTTGAGGCGAGTGACCAACTGGTCGATGTCACCCCACCACCACCGGGTCCGGACCCCTACTCGATACTCGGGCGGCGCGGCCGGCAGGCGGCCGAGCGCCGCGTCGGCGAGCAGCCTCGGAAAGTCGACGCCGGCATCGATCGCGAGCTGGAGCGATCCCCAGAAGCGGCCGTTGATCTCCATCAGGTAAGGCGTCCCGGTGGCGCCGTCCCGTTTGAACTCCACCATCGCCACCCCTTCCCACCGGAACTCCCGGAGGAGGCGCTCCGCCAGCGCCGCGAGCGGCTCGTCGACCGGAATGCTTTCGGAATAGACGCTGACCCCGCCGGCGGGCGGCTTTTCGCGGAGGCGGCGGTGGGCAAACCGGGCCACGACCCGCCCGTCCCAGATCAGGAAGAAGAGGCCCGTTCCCGGCCCGACGATCCGCTGCTGGATCTGGAGCGGAAACGCCTCGGGCGGCAATTCGGCCAGGATCCGCGCGAGTTCGTCCCGATCGGCGGCATGGACGACCGTCAGTTTGGCGAGTCCGGACCCCTGCGAGCGAACGGAGCGCTCCGGTTTGACCACGGCGGGAAAGGGCACCGCGTCGAGCACCGAGGACGCCACCGGCCCGGGGCGCTCGAGGCGGATGGCCCCGGGCACCGCGATCCCGAGGCGACCGGCCGCGGCCAGGACGGCCCCCTTGTCGGACACGGCGGAGAACGTCTCGAGCGGCGGAAAGGGAACCCGGGCGGGGGTCAGCCGGTCGCGGATCGGCAACAGCGCGAGGAGGGCACCTTCGGTGACTGGAAACACCAGATCGACTTTCCGATCGGCCACGAGCCGCGTCACCGCGGAGGCGAAGCCACCGGGGTCGTCGCCGGGTGCCGGCACCGCCGCACGCCAGGCCGCGAACCGGGAGGACCCCGCCAGCGAGGGTTGCCGCGGCGCGACGACCCCGACCTCGAAGCCGGCGCTGCCTAACGACCTCGTGATGGCCAGGGCGGCCCGTTGGTCGCCGTCGGTGACCAGGACCCGGGTGGTCATCCACCCACCGCCCCGGCCAGGCGGAGCCCGAACCCGGCGGGCGACACCCCGGCCGGCACGTTGAGGCGCGGCACCGCCAGCCGAGCGCCACCGGGCAAAGCCCACCCGCCCTCGATCAGGAGGCCGCCGGCAAACCCCGCCGCGCCCGCGGCCGTCCTGACGGCGTCGTCCTGGAGACCGTACGGATACGCCACCCAGTCCACGCCCGTCGCCGCCGCGAGGGCCCAATCGCGGGAGCGTCGCAGTTCATCGGCCAGGCGGTCGGCGGCGATTCGAGTCAGGTTGGGATGGGTCCAGCTGTGCGCCCCGACGGCAATGCCGCGGGCGGCCGCCGCGCGGACCGTCGTCTCGGTGGCGGTCCGGGCGTACTCGGGCGCCTCCCGCCACGGCCAACCACGTTCGGTGGCCAGCCGGCGAACGAGGTCCGTGTCGCCCTGCCCCTCCTCGAGGGCGGCGCGCCGGACCGCCGGATCCAGGTCCGACGTCCCCGCCACGGCATCCCACCAGAAGGTCTGCCCGCCGAGCATGCCAGGGGCGACGAACACGGTGGCCGGCAGACCGCGGCGGACCACCTGCTCGACCCCCACGGTCATCGCCCCCTGGTAGGCATCGTCCCAGGTAATCGCTACTCGGGGTCGGGCCCCGGGAGCGGAGTCGAGCGCCTGGCCGAGCGGTACGACGTCGACCCGTTCGCCGAGGAGATCAAGCTGGAGGGAAAAGGCCTCTTCGGCCAGATGGAGCGAGCGATCGCCCGCGGGCCGCTCGCCCCGGGGCACGATGTCGTGATAGGCCAGCACCAGGACCCGACCCGCCAGACGGCGATCGGCCCCCCACTTGGCCATGGCGAGCAGAGTGGACTCGGCAACCCGCTTGAGCAGCGCGCGCATTTCAGCCGTAGGCTACCCGGCCGCGGACGATCGACGCAAGCAGCTCGAAGCCGTACTGGTGGGGCGTGCGATGCCAGGGACTGATCGGGGCCCGCTCCAGACGGAGCGGATCGTCGCCGGCATGGATGGTTCCGCCGTAGCAGGAAAAACAGCAGCGCATCCCGAGCCGCCGGATCACCTCGCGATTCGGCTCCGACAGCTGGGCCGGCCCGCCGAACGGATAGCAGAAGAGGTCGACCGGCCGCCCGATTTCCGCCTCGAGGCGGGCGCGGCTGTCGGCCACCTCCCGCTCGGCCTCGGCCGGGCCGATGACCCCAAGATCCGGATGGGTGACGGTGTGGGCTCCGATCTCGAACCCGCGCCGGGCCAGGTCGCGCACGTCATCCCATTGCATCCACTCCGACCGGATCCCGGCCTTTTCATCCCAGGGGGCCGAGCGGTTCGAGCCGATGAACCCGGTGCAGATGAAGAAGCAGGCTGGCAGGCCCAGGCGGTCGAGTTCCTCGGCCGCGACGGCGTGATTGTCGAGGTAACCGTCGTCGAACGTGATGGCGAGCGTGCCCCCGATCGGTCGGCCCTGGGCCATTCGGTCGAGCAGTTCGGTGACGGTAATGACGTCGAAGTAGCGGGCGAAGAACTCGCAGTAGGCCCGGAACTCGGCCCGACCCGCGGTGATCGGATTGCCAGGGTAGCGATCGTCGATTCGATGGAATACGGCGACGGCCGCCTTGGACCCCATGGCGGGCGCCGCCAAGCCGAGCGGATAGAGCAACCGCCCGAGCCCGTCGTAGAGCGCCCGCTTCACGCCGGACTCGGGGCCCGAGCCTCGGCCCGTGCGGGCGGCTTGAGTCGAGTGGCCACCCGACGAGCGGCCCGAGCGACGAGTCCGCCCATGACGACGCGCACCGGCCGGAGATCGTCCCAGGCAAACCAGGCGCCCTCTTCGAGGCCCGGCAGGGAGCCCAGCCAGTCGCCCAGTGTCAGCGACCCTTCGGCGGCATAGTCGAGCGCCGACTCGAGGTCCTGGTCCTCCACCATCCAGCGGCGCCCGTTGCGGAGCGTCGTGACCGGAACGGGCTGCCCGGTCAGGTCGAGATAGAGCGCCCGGGCGACGTCGAGCCCGTTCTCGCCCACGAAGAGCCGGAACGTCGATCCGATCCGGGGATTGGGGTCGAGGAGCTTGTAGGTCCCGTCGCGGGCGTCGAAGCGCCAGCCGATGTCGAGGATGCCCTGGTACCCGATGGCCGCCATGAAATCGGCGGTCTGGCGGAGGACGGTTTCGTTGGGCAGGCAGATGCCGAGGGAGGTGGCCCCGGTGTGGATCGGATGCTGCCGGATCTTCTTGCCCGTCAGGCCCATCAGACAGCGGCTGGCCCGATCGAAGTACCCGTTGAACATCCAGATCGTGTCGTCGCCGCCCGGGATGGGGTCCAAGGCCGCCGTCGCCGTGTTCCATCGGATCGACGACCGCTACCCTGGCGATCCGATCACCGCGGGTCGGGCCGAATTCCGAGCCTATTGCGATTTCTTCGCCCGCTACTTCGACGTCATCACCGTCACCGAACTGCTCGACCGAATGGCCCAGGGCCGATCGATCGGGGGCACGCTCGCCATCACCTTCGACGACGGGTACCTCGACAATCACGCCGTCGCGGCCGAGGAACTCGACCGCCGGGGCCTGCCAGCCTGCTTCTTCATCTGCACCGGGTTCATTGGATCAAACCGCTCGGCCCCCTGGGACGAAAAGGCCGGGATCCGGTCGGAGTGGATGCAATGGGATGACGTGCGCGACCTGGCCCGGCGCGGGTTCG
>JAEUJH010000005.1 GCA_016794825.1 Gemmatimonadota bacterium | reverse complement strand
ACCAAGCGGACCTATTACTACACCCAGGAATCCTGCGGTATCGCGGCCGGGTTCTTCATCGCGGCAATCCATCACCTCGGGCTCGTGACCCTGACCCACACCCCCAATCCGATGGGGTTCCTCGGGGAACTGCTCGGCCGGCCGGCCAACGAGAAGGCGATGCTGGTGATGCCGGTGGGGTATCCCGCCCCCGACGCCAAGGTTCCCGACCTCCGTCGGAAGCCCCTGGACCAGATCGTCGTCTGGAAGTGACCGCCAACCCTGCGTAACTTCGAGGCCTCAGGGCCTCCAACCGGACCGACGCCATGTCTCTCTCGCGGTGTCACAACATCGCCGACCTTCGGCGGGTGGCGCAGTCGCGCCTTCCCGCCCCGATGTTCCACTACATCGACGGCGGCTCGGACGACGAGTGGAGTCTCCGCCGGAACACGTCGGCGTTCGAAGACTACCAGGTTTGGCCGAACTACCTTCGCGACATCAGCAGCATCGACCTCAGCACGACGCTGTTCGGCCAGCCGATTCAGTGGCCGGTCTTCCTTGCCCCGACCGGGATGTCGCGGCTCTTCCACCACGAAGCCGAGCCGGCGGTGGCCCGCGCCGCCCAGAAGTCCGGGACGTTCTACACCCTGTCGACGATGGGCACCACCCGGATCGAGGACATCGCCGCGCAGGGCGCGGGCCCGTGGATGTTCCAGATCTACATCCTCAAGGACCGGGCGCTCACGGCCGAGTTCGTGGCGCGCTGCAAGGCGGCCAAGTTCCAGGCCCTGTGCCTGACCGTCGACACGGCCCTGGCCGGCAACCGGGAGCGCGATCGGCGGACCGGGATGGTGCTGCCGCCCCGATTTTCCCTCAAGAGTTTCGCCAGCTTCGCGGCCCACCCGCGATGGGCGTTCCACCTGCTCCGGAATCCGAACTTCCAGCTGGCCAACGTGGTCCATCGGGTCGGCGACCTCAACACCGTCTCGCTGATCGACTACGTCAACGGCCAGTTCGACCGGACCGTCACCTGGGATGACGTGGCGTGGCTGGTGGAGCAGTGGGGCGGGCCGTTCGTGCTCAAGGGACTGCAGTCGCCGGCGGACGCCAAGCGGGCGGTGGACGTCGGCGCGACCGCGATCATGATCTCGAACCACGGCGGCCGGCAGCTCGACTCGGCGCCCGCCCCGGTCGACTGCATCGCGCCGATCCGGGACGCGATCGGCAACAAGCTCGAGTTGATCTGCGACGGCGGGATCCGGCGCGGCACCCATGTCATCAAGGCGCTGGCGCTCGGCGCCAACGCCTGCTCGATCGGCCGCGCCTACCTGTATGGCCTGGCGGCCGGGGGGCAGGCCGGGGTCGAACGCGCCCTGACCCTGCTCCGCGCCGAGGTGGAGCGAAGTCTGGCGCTCCTCGGATGTCGCCGCCTGGACGAGTTGCGGCCCGAACACGTGAGCCGGGTGACTGACCGCCCGGCCTGAGCCCGACCTGCCGATCCGACGCGGGGGTGGCGGTCGCCACTCCCGGCTGCAACCTCAACCCCGACTCCGATGAAGAACCCTGCGCTGTGGGGCGTCCTGTTGCTCGCGACCGGGTGCGGCGGCCCGTCGCCGTCCGCGAGCCCGGCCAACGGCACCCGACCCGGCTGGGTCGACGCGGACCGACTGAAGAATGCCGACCGCGAACCCGACCAGTGGCTGACCGGCGGCGGGGGGCCGAACGAACAGTATTTCTCCGCGCTCGACCGGATCGACCAGAGCAACGTCGATCGCCTCGGCCTGGCCTGGGAGTACACCGCCCGATCGACTCGGGGTCGAGTCCAGCACGGCATGCAGGGCACCGCGCTGGTGGTCGATGGCGTGATGTACCTGTCCGGACCGTGGAGCGTGGTCTACGCCCTCGACGCCCGGACGGGGCAGGAGCGCTGGCGCTACGATCCGAACGTCGACGGGGCCTTTCCTCGACGCGGCTGCTGCGGGGTCTCGAGCCGCGGCGTGCAGGTCTGGAAAGGCAAGGTGTACCTCGCCACGCTGGACGGGTATCTGGTGGCGCTCGACGCCGGCACCGGCCGAGAACTGTGGCGGGTCGACACTTTCATCGATCGGTCGCGCGACTACACGATCACCGGGGCGCCGCACTTGGCGGGTGACAAGATCGTGGTGGGGAACTCGGGCGCCGATTTCGGCGTGCGGGGCTACGTCTCCGCCTACGACCTCGAGACCGGCGCGTTCGCCTGGCGGTTCTTTACCGTCCCGGGCGACCCGGCCAAGCCATTCGAACACCCCGAACTCGAGGCGGCCTCGCGCACGTGGGACCCCAAGTCGGCCTGGGAGGCCGGCCTCGGCGGCACCGTCTGGGGCATGATGGCCTACGACGCCGACCTCGACCTGCTCTAC
>JAEUJH010000993.1 GCA_016794825.1 Gemmatimonadota bacterium | reverse complement strand
GCCGAGATTGCAGGTCGGACCGATGGCGGTGGCGAAGATCGGGTCGAGGAACCGGGCCACGCCGGGGTCGAGCTTCCGCTCCCTGGTCAGGTACTCGTCGTAGCTCATGGTGTCGAGCCACTTGAGCCGGGCCGCGGGATCGCCAGCGGGCGGCTCCTGGATTTCCCGACGCCATCGCAGCAGGTCGCGCCGGAGGTCGGCGGCCCACGGCAGACCCTCGAGCCCGCGGCCGAAGGGATTCCGGACCCAGTGGGGCCGCGGCCCATCGAAGAAGTATCCGTGGTTCGCGAAGTTGTCGCCCCAGAGCTGGTAGAGGTAGTTGTCGAGCGGGAACTCCATCCGCTTCCGGCCCGGCGGCAGCGCCCCGAACTCGTAGTCGCTCGGCATCCCGACATCGTCCTGCAACTCCCGGAGCGGCCCGGTCGGGAACACCGCCATCTGGTTCGAGCCCTGGGGTCCCATCAACCGATGGCCGCGCACCTCGAACTCGTTCCGCTTGGCTTCGCCCCCCATCGCCAGGTTGTTCTCGAGGATGAGACAGGACGCCTTGCGGCCCGTGTCCTTGAGGAGGCGCCACGCGGCCATGGCGCCGGTAAAGCCACCCCCGACGATGACGGTGTCGTAGCGCTCGCCCGTGGCGGGGGCCGCCGCGATCCGCTTGGCGAAGGTGTTGTCGCGGATCCCGTGACCCGCGGTGACGACGTCCCAGGTGTTGCCGTTGGCCCGGGCGTAATCGCCCACGCCGCCGGGGCCGTCCCAGGGATGGTCCTTGGCTCGGCCCTGGGCCGGGACCGCGTGAGCAAGACCGGGTGCGGCGGTCCCGAGCAACCCGGCCCCCGCACCCACCGCGACCGCGTTGACGAAGTCGCGCCGGGTGATCTCGGCGTCCATCCCGAGATCCCGCTCTTCCGGCGTCAGATCCCGCCGATCCCGCCCACCGGCCATGGAAGGTCCCCTATTGTTGGAGCGGCGTCGAAACTCCCAGCTTGAAACCGTCCGGATCGCGGAACTGGAACATCCGGGCACCCCACGGCCGGTCGGCCGGCTCGTCGATCAAGGTGCCACCCGCCGCCTTGATCCGGGCCGCGGCGGCATCGACGTCGGCGGGTCCGTTGACGTTGATCTGGAGGTAGAACCCCTGCCCCTTGATCCGATCCCACCCCAGCGCCCCGTCATCCTGATTGAGGACGATCTGGATGTTGCCGTCGACGATGACGGCGCCAGCAAGCTTGCCCTGGTTTTCGAAGCGCATGGCCACGGCAAAGCCGAGGGCCTGCTCATACCAGCGGATCGAGGCCGCGATGTCCTTGCAGGTGAGGGAACAACCAAGATTGGTGGCGTTCAGGGCGGACATTCAGACTCCATGTTGAGGATGAGAAGAACTTCAAGATAGCACCCGATGCGGGGCCGGGCAGATGATGCCCGCCTGGGAGATGGGGTGTCCGGGAAACGGGGAACCGGGGTAACGGCCAAAGCCCCGATGATAGAAGCCGGCCGGGAACGCCGCTAACCCCTTTGAAGGCGTCAATGTCCCGAGAACCCGACCAGGAGACCGCCATGCCCCTCCCCGCCAACTCGATGCTGCTGATCTCGCTCCCGGCCGCCCTGGCATTGTTGGGGTGCAACTCGACCGGGCCCTCGGAAGAGGTCGTGCCGCCCCCCCCGCCGGCCATCCTCGACGCGACCTGGACCACGACCGCCTCGACCCACCAGGCCAGCGTCGGAAGCTCGTTTCAGTATCGCTGCCCGGCCAACGGGACCTTGAACGCGAGCATCTGGGGCACGGTGG
>JAEUJH010000902.1 GCA_016794825.1 Gemmatimonadota bacterium | reverse complement strand
GATCGAGGTGGCCTCCTGCTCGTCGCCATTGGTGTTGATGACCACCTTCGACCGCTGGATGAACGAGGCGGTGCCCGCCCCGGCCTTGGTGGCCATCCGGAACGGCGGCCGGGTCGGGAGGTCGGCCACCGGATCGGTCACGACGTTGGCGATCAACGAGTCGCCTTTGACTTCGACCGTCAGCTTGCCGGTGCGCTGGATCGGCGTCGGCGTCCCGTTCTCGATCCGCATGCCGCCGACGAACGAGATCTGCCAGACGCCGACCAGCGGGTGACTCTGAGCCAGGGCCGGGGAGGAAGCGAGGGCAAGGGACAGCAGGGCGGCGCGAATCATGGCGACTCCGGAGTGGGAAGGGCACCGATCGGCCCCAGTGGCCGACGGGTGCGCCCGGATAGGATGCCCGAAGGGGGCCTGGGGTTGCAGCGGTCAGGGTGACAGCAGCGACTTCACGGCATCCGTGATCTCGTCTACGTTGGCCTCGTAAGGGAACGTCGCCACGACCTTGCCGCGCTGGTCGAGCACGTGGAGGGTGGTGGAATGGCCCGATCGATCTCCTGGCGGGTCCCGGTCAGCCCCACGGCGTCGAGATCGAAGTTCCCGAGGTCGGCCTTGAGCACGGAGGGGGTGTCGCGCCGCGGGTCGACGCTGACATAGACCACTTTCATTCCCGAGCGCTGATCGCCAAGGCGCCGAGCGACCGAGGGAGTTTGGAGAGTGTGGTCGGGCAGACGTCCGGGCAGTGACTGTACCCGAAGAAGACGAGGACGACCTTGCCCCGGAGCGGCGCGAGACATCTCGCTAGCGGGTGCGCAGCCCGACGGTCAGGCGCGAGCTGGTGCGCCGACCTGTCACCCCGTAGGCCGTCGGGCCGGCCCCGCGAGGACTGAGCCCCCCCCCGTCGTAAGCGGCCCATCCAGCAAGGACACCGGATAGGCTGACCTCAATGAGAACGCCACCCCAAACCGCTGACTTCGATCGGGCGTCATAGTCCAGTTCCGGCGCCAGGAGTTGCTGATAGACTATTCCCCGCGCAGCCGGATTGGGGAGCACCCCGCTCGCAGTCGGTAGCGTCAGCCCGGCAGAAATGCCGACTCTGACCGCGGCCGCCACCCGCCGAAGAGCCTCGACGCGCACCGCCGGGACGAGCGATCGAGTAGTCGCCTCGATCCCGTCGAGTGGATTCTCCTGGCTTCGACGGCGGTGCACGAACTCCGCACTGATCGACCCCTCCCATGGTCCCTCCGGTGCCCACCGAGCGTCGACCCCGACGCGAGCAAGCCGTTCGCGTGCCGTGACGATTACCCCTGACTGATCCAGTGCGAGGTCACCCTCACCAGAAAGGGCCGTCCCAAGGCCAGTCGCGAAGACGACCCAGGGCCCTCGACGCAGGCGATAGGACGCTCCCAATGTCCAGCTGTCCGCATCCCAGCGATCGGATGCCGGATCGTTCTGTTGCTGTCGCGTTCGGCGTTCGCGGACGGCCGCTCGCTCGACGAATCCGGCCCATGATCCTCGCTCATCCCCACCGGCAACCCCCAGCCCGAAGGAGGGAACGTTCTCCGAGATCCGTCGATAGTACGACTGCGCGATGTTGATCGGAACAACGTCCCGATAGCCTTCCAACTGCCAGACTTGACCGTCGGCCGCTCGCTCGGTCATCAGCACGGTCTCGACCCGATGGCGCAACCGACCGACCGCGCCCAATCGGACCGAGGCCAGCTGGAACGTGACACCGATTCCTGCCCCTGGCATGGCCTGACGGCTGCGACGGACGAGCCCGGCCTCGGTTGTCTCGTGCTCGAGGGCGTCGTACCCCAAGTCCAGTCCGGCGGCCCATCGACCGAAACGCCACGCGGCCACGCCTTCAAGCCGGCTGCGCGTGCGGCGGCTTGGAGTCGTGGAGGTATCGGTGGTCAGGAACGGGCTGCTTGGATAGGGCTCGGCCTCGTCGGCCCGGGTCCCGGGATCGAATCGCTGTCGCTCGACGACCACTCGGCCGAGGACGGCGAACCTGGGCGTGAGATTCCCCCACGACGTTGCCTCGAGGCGCTTCTGGTCGACGGCTGGTGGGTCGAGTGGGCGCCTGAAGGTGCCGCGCGTGCTAGTCGCCGTCGCTCTGAACAACGTCAGGGCATCGTCGAGTTCCTCGACCAGACCGGCTGCATTGCCGCCCGTCCAAAACAGGCCACCTCGCGGCGGCGGCACGAGGAGACGGAACGACCAGAGTGGGTTCGCAAGGTTACGCGGGAGACTGGCACGGGTGGCCAACACGCTCCAATCGGAGGGCTGTCCATCAGGCATCCCGTCAACGGTGGCCGCCTGGGCCTGGACTGTCGTCGGGCCAAGCGCAACGAGGCCGAGCGAAAGGACAGCGGGTCGGAAGGGTATCACCGTGGTGCCAGCACCGGCATGGTCAGCTCCAGTCCGAACCGGATTGGCGCGAAGAAACGGGGAACCACATGCGGACTGCCGTAGTTCCCGATCCGATCGAAGGCGTTGAACGCATAAAACGACAACCGTCCATCTCTGGGGAGACTCTTGCTGACTTGGAGGCTGAACAGCCAGTCGCGCGGGCCCCGTTGCGGATCGATCAGTCCGTTTCGCGGGACTCGGAGGTCGGCGAACTCGGGCCGGCCGCGGTCACCGGCAGCAACCGGCACGAGCATCCCGGCGCGGGTGACGTAGCCGGCAAACGAAAGACTGTCGGTTCCGCCAATGTCCCGCCGCGTCTCGCGAACGGTGAGCTGGACGGTCCCCGTGACGACCAGGCCAGCCTGCGGCTGATGATGCACGATCCTGGCCGTGACGAGGGTTCGGTCGCCCTTTCGAGTCAACGAGTTCCAGTAAGGGGCACGCCCGATTCGCTGGTCCAACTGAAAATCGCCGAACCGGTTCGACAGTTGAATCCCGTCTTCGTGCAGGGTGCTCGCGGTCCAGGCTGCCTGAACCTCGATCCGGGTTCGGATCGACCGCATTTCCGGAATCACGGCGGAGATCTCGAGTCCTCGGCTCACGAGGCGCGCCCGGTTGCTGGGCCGATCGACCAGGACCGGCACGGTGTCGCTTCCGGCAGGCGGCAGCAAGACGTCCGGGGGACCGCCGGTCCCGATCGTCTGGGAATCCACGGCGTACCGATCACGAATCAGAAACGTCGGGACGCTTGCCACTGTCGTGGCATTCCTGATTCGGTCGGCATACGCCGTGACGGCGAAGAGTCCCCCCCGGCCCCAGGCGACCTCCGCGCCGACCTCCGCTTTGTCGGCTCGCATCATCGCCAGGTCGGGATTGCCCCGGTCGATGATCCGGGTAGTCAAGATCGCACGCCGCTCCGCGGGGTCGTTTGCGTAGTAGTTGAAGTTGACCAAGTCATAGAACTGGCGAGCTGGTGACAAGTCGGCGACTGAAGGAACCTTGACCAGCCGGCCGACGCCAGCCCGGATCCTGAGCTGCCTCGCGGGCGTCACTTCCAACTGGAAGCGCGGGCCGAACGTGCCATCCCGGACCCCGCCAAGCCAGGATCCCTGGTGGAGCAGGTCGATGCGGGCCCCAGCTTGGAGGTCGACTCCAACCCGCCCCACCTGTCCGCTGACCCGCTCATCCAAGTAAAATGCCGTCATCGCAACGGCAGGGATGGAATCGAACCGACGCGGTCGATCGTATCCTTGCACGCCGTTGAATTCGACCTGCGGTGGAAATTCGATGTCGAACTGAACCCCGGGGCCAGCGTTCCACTCCCGGCGGACCTCCGCACCAAGGCGAAGCTGGTGGACCGCCCCACCCCATCGGGCGGGGGCCGTCAGTTCGAGCCGAGAGTAGACCTGGCGCGGATCGCCTTCGACATTCACCCGGGCAACATAGACGCCGCCGATGAACTTGCCGTCCTGCGTTCCCTCGGTCAGCCGATTCGTGAAGGGCATCGCCCCACGAATTCGCGGTGCCTGTGTGTACGAACGTTGCCGGTTCAACTCGAATGCCGAGGTCCATTCCACCCTGCTCGTCGAGCCGAGCCCGAGGCGGGCGCGGCTGGACAGCCGCACCCCGTTGTCGCGGCTGCGGGAGCGAGTGTCCGGGAACACCGGCGATTCGGGCTCGTCCTCGAGAACCTGAAACCCCTCCAACCTTGTGTCGACGACCAATCGGCGCCCGTCGACCCGGTGCGCGATCTGGCCGGAAAGCCGACTCCCCACCTCGTCGCGAGCTCCAGGCGCCAACCGGGTTCGCGCCGCGTTGAAACTCGCGGTTCCGATCTGGTGTCGGCCGAGCCCAGCCCCGCCGATCGCCGTCAATTCGACGGTTCGCGCATCGAACCGAACTCGAAGCTCTGGTGCGACCCTCCCGGCCCTGGTCTCGACCAGGACGACCCCCTGCGTAAGATCCCCGAACCGGGCCGACGGAATGCCGCGGATGACTTCGACCCGTTCCAGCGTGGTGGCAGGGATTCGCCGTAGATCGACCCCCCCACCGGCGGATGAGGCAAACCCAAGCTCACCGCGAACCCCGAGCGACTGGAGGTTCGTATTATTGGTGAGTGGAACGCCGTCGAGAACGACCTGCGTACCAAACGAGGCCAGGCTGGTGGCCGTCGTGCCCGCGGCGGTCGCGGATCCGGCGGTACCGCCGCCCGAGATTGGAACTGCCCTCAGCGCGAACTGCTGAACACCGTCCAGGCCTGGAGGCGATAGGACCACGCCAGGGACGAGCTCGAGGACCCCGGCAAGGCTCGCCGCAGTCTGATTGCGGATTGCTTCGCTTTCGATGACCGAACTGGTTCCGAGCTCGCCGCGGGCGCGACCGCCCGGATCGGCAGTGACCACCAGGTTTGGGAGGTTCAGGGCCCTGCGGGCCATGACGAGGTTGATCTGCACGGTAGTGTTCGCAGGGACGTCCAGAGTGACTCTGGTGGGGGCGTAGCCGATTCGGACAGCGCGGACCGTATAGCGGCCGCCGGCGACGAGTTGAAGCTGGAAACGCCCTTCCCCGTCTGTCACCCGGCCCCCCGGTTCACCCTCGATGGAGACCGTCGCTCCGGCCAGCGGTCGCGAATCGGCGACATCTGTCACGCGTCCCTCGATCAGAGTCCTGCTGGTCTGCGCGACGGCTCCCGTGGGGCCGCCTGGGACCAATGCCAGCAGTCCAGCGCTGCCGACGACGCTCCGGACCGCGGCCGTTGGGCGAACGAGGAGGCGCAAGGTCTAGGGGAGCGCGCCGGGGGTCCGCGGGCCGCTGACGAAGTCGACTGCGGAGGTACGAGTGTCCTGTAGAAAGGGTTGGCCGGGCGGCCGAAGCCGGTGGATTGAGAGGATGGCCTGACTGGCGGCGTTGGATTCACCGATGAGCCTGGCCGCACGACGATCGATCGCCGGGCTGACCAGTTGAGGACAGAGGGGAAGTGGAAACTCGTAGGTTGAAAGGAACGCGGCAACGTCGAGCAGGTCGCTGGCGTTCACCTTCAGTAGTTCGTCGCCACTCGAGAAGAACGGCTGGCGCTGCCGAACCAACGTTGTTGGGTCCAGGCTCTTCGCCAGGAACGGCACCGACCACAGGTTGTCGAAGTCCATTCCGTGCCCGAAGTGCGATGCGAATAGTCCCACGTCCTGCAGGTTCGGAACCGATGGATTGTCGACGTCCTGCGGCCCCAGGAATTCGAAATCGGCACGACTCAAATCAATGCCGCCGGGGGTAAGTGGGCGGTGGTCGATCGCATCCGTGGCAATGACGCGGACGCCCCCGGGAGGCACGGGGTATTGGCGTCCCGTTCCGGGGAAACGGGCAAGGCGTCGGCCCCAGACGCCCGTTGGATCGTTCGTTACGGTGGAGATCGCGGCGCACCCAGGTGAGGCGAAGTCGACTCCTTGCGTCCACGCTTCCCCGAGAAGCATGCCATCGAGAAAGGCCGTCGTGTCGCCAATGTTGGCCAGCTCGAGATAGCCACCGAACTCGTAGCTGCCGGTGCCCGGCGACCAGATCGGCGCGTACGACCACTCACTGATGACGACTCCCGAACGTCGGCTACCTGGAACCGTCAGCGTGACCTGAGCACCAGGTCCCAACTGGCCAATGGTCTTCAGCGCGAACCCAGCGGTGGTGTTGCCAACTGGGAGCCGGCCGCGTTCCGCTTGAGTGAGCCAACGATCGACTTCGATGGCATATTGTCCGGACGGTACCCCTGAGATTGCCACCTTGCCCTGGGCATCACTCACGAAAGACTGGAAGCTCCCGTTAGAGGAGGCCAGCCGAACCCGTACCTCCGCGCCGGGAACCCCCGCCTCCCATTGGAGTGCGGCGGCGGCGGCCGCGTCTTCTCCGTCTGGCACGACCGCAAGCACGATGCTTGCCGGGGGCGGTGGGGGTGGCGGTGGCTGCACCTCAGTGACGCCAACGCAACCCGCGGCGGCCCATGCAACGAGATAGGCGGCCGTGCACGGCCCCCGCCCACCGATGATCGGCAAGGGGCCACGCTCACCTACTGGCCGTTCAGTACAGGCACCTGCAACAGTTGCCGACCGGTGTACAGGTCCCTTCTGCGTCTGGTTCATTGCTATGAGCCTGTCGACAGAGGAAGTCACAGTTCTCCGGACTCTCGCACACGCCAAACCAATTGTCACCATCGTTCTGACACGTCATGTTCACCGGCGTCGCCATGGCCCGCGAGGCGCTGAAGGCGAGGCCAGCCAGCACTAGGATGAGGGTGATGAGGCCAATCGTGCGCTTCAGCATGAGCGTGTCCCTTCAAGCTAAGGTTATATCACTGAACAGGGAATAGTGCCTCCGCCGGCGGAGGGGGAGGGCCCCGCACGGCGGCAAGGATGGAATCTGTTGCGGGGCCGATCTGGAGCAGACCGACGCGCGAATGCACCACGTGACCGTCAAAATCGAGCACGACGGTCTGGGGAACCATCCCGGCTCGGTAGAGGCGTTTGATCCGTCGGCTCGGGAACTGGACAATATCGAATCTTAGGCCATGCTCCGCGACGTACGCAGACGTCGCATCGGCCGAATCGAGAGAAATCCCTACTATACTTGCCCCGCCCGACGTTCCAAGTGCCTCGGCGACTCGGCGCCAGGCCGGCAGGCTGGCCTTGCAGTAGGGGCACGTGGTCGTGAATACAAACAGGACCTGCTTGCGCGAGGAGTCCGTGGTTTCGCCGACGACGATAGGATCGCCGGTCATCGACTCGGTGGCGAAAGCTGGCACAACGCTTCCCTTGTGAAGTGTTGTTGCAAGTACCCTAACTTCTCGATAGGCTGCCGACAGCTGGTCGAGCCGGTGAGCGAGGACCACCGACACCCCGGTCGTGAGGACGAGAAGGGTGCCCGCCACAGCGAACGCTGAACGGCCCATGTTTACCTCCCGTCGCCCATTCAACCGGACGGGTGTTTGCCGACGCTGTCGATTTCGAACGAGACCGGTCCAAGTCGCCGGGGTTCGGTCGTCTGCCCCTGACAAGGTCTGCTCCCGAGCCTTGTCGCGCAACTTGTCGGTGGTGACAGGTGGGACGTCCGTGGTGAGCCCTGGCTCCGGACGTTCCATGGCGCAGTTTCGGTCAATCGCGGTGCCCGAAGGAGATCTTTCCCTAACCGTCGGATGGAACTAGGATCCTGTCTCGCACGTGCGGGGGCTCGATGGACTCGACGCTAAACCGACCCACTGCCATTGTCGCTGACGATCACCCGATTACCGCTGCAGCCCTGGCGGCAGCGATCTCCAGCCTCGTCGAGGTTGTCGCCATCGTGGACCGGGGTGACTTCGTCGTGCACGCTGTTGGCCGGGTCCGGCCGTCACTGCTTCTCCTGGATCTCGCCATGCCAGGCGCGAACGGCTTGGACTTGATCGCGGAGATCGTTAGCGTCAGCTCGGGAACGAAGGTGCTCGTCGTTTCGGCGTTTGGGTCGGTCTTCATTGCCGAGGAGGCCCTTGCCAAGGGCGCAGTCGGATTCGTTGCCAAGGCCGCCCGAGAGAATGAACTCGTTTCGGGAGTTTCCGCGGTGCTGGCTGGGGAGACCTTTGTCTCCTGGGGCGACGCCCATACTCCAGTCGAACCGGCGATCCTAGCTCAGCTTAGCAGCCTGAGTCACCGACAGGGAGAGATCTTGCGCCTGATCGGTCGGGATTTCAGGAGCGATCAAATCGCTGCGTCGCTGGGCATCTCCATCCGTACGGTTCACCATCACCGCACCGAGCTACGGAAACGCCTCGTCGTCGAGTCCGATTGGGAGCTTCGACGCGTCGCGCACCTGGCTCGGCTGCTTGATCGCCCAGTCGACTAGAGTTCACAGCGGGGGTTTGCGGGAGGCTGGCGTTAGGACCACTGGCGTCGGTGAATACCCGCGCGCGCCGCCCGCGGGACGAATCCGACCTCCGAGTCCATGCGATTGGCCCGCGCTCGCACTCGGTGGCCATCAGGTCAGGCCGCGCCGAGCGCCGCCATTGCCTGCTCGACCGCGGGAAGGTACACCGCGTGGCCCCCGGTAAAGCTGATCAGATCGACCTGATACCCCGCCCCCCTGAGCGCCGGCACCACGACATCGCTGGAGACCGCATAGGGCAGCACCGCGTCCTCGCGGCCGTGGCTCACCAGGATCGGCGGCTTGCCCACCGGCGCCACGTCGAGCAACCCGCCCGGGGAGTACGCCACCAGTCGGGAGAACAAGTCCCCATTGGCACGGCCCAGACCGAGGGTGTAGGTCGCTCCGTCGGAAAAGCCCGAGAGGGTCAGCCGTTCGGAACTCACCGGCACCCGGTCGAACAGCCATTCGAAGCACCGATCGAGCGCCTTCACGTCCCGCCCAAAGCCGGTGACCATGGCGTCCCAGGTGCCCTGCACCGCGTACGGGGCGGCGACCACCACGCCGTGCTGATCGGCCAGAGCCTTGTGACCATCGACGAAGGTCTCGACCGTTCGGAGCGCGCCATGGAGGAAGACCATGACCGGAACCGGCGACCGCGCCAGCGCGGTGGTCGGGGTATAGACCACCATGGCCGTGTCGCCGATCTCCGGTCGAACGGTGCCGGCGGCGAGGGCCATGGTGGTGGACTTGGGGCGGACACTGAGCCGGGGACCGGTGATCGTGTCGTCGGGACCGAGGCAGCCCAGCAGGGTGCCGGCGCCGGCGGCCAGGAACTCCCGGCGGGTCCACGGCATCGGGCGGCGGAACTTGGTGTTCATGGTTTGGGTCGGGCCGGGCACCCGGCCGCCTGATAGGTGTCGGCGATCGAGACGATCAGCCACCGGCCATTGAGCCGGAGCAGTTCCACCGGTTCGAAGACGGATCGGAGGAGCGTCGTGTCCTTGGTCCGCATGGCGCGGAACATCGTCTCGATCGTGCCGAGTACTTCCTGCCGCGCATCGGCGGCCGGTTGGGCGGCGGCAGGCTGGGAGAGGACGGCCAGCGAGGCGGCGAGGATCCACCACCGGGACATCGGAAGCTCCGGCGTCGAGTCAGGGTGACCTCGAAGATCGCGCCGGAGGGAGGGAGACTATTGAACGATGCTGCGCGCTACGCCGACCGCTCGGGATCGTCCCGGGCCACGATCGCCGCGGCGGCGAGGTCGCCCGTGACGTTGAGCACGGTGGCGAACAGATCGGGAATGGCGTCCACCGCGATCAGGATCCCGATCCCCTCCGCCGGCAGCCCGATGGCCAGGAAGAGCGGCGTCAGCATCAGGAACGCGCCCCGAGGCACGCCCGGGGCCGCAAAGGCCAGGAACACCGCCGCGCCCGCCACGGTGGCGAGTTGCCCCAGGCCCAGGTCGACGCCGTAGAACCACGCCACGAACGACGCCCCCACCGTCCACGAGACCGGCGCCGCCAGCTTGAAGGTCGACACCGCCAGCGGCAGCACGAATCCGCTGACCCGCGGCGACAATCCGAGCCCCCGCTCGGCCGCCTCGACCAGGGCTGGCAGCGACGCCACCGACGAACTCGAACTGAACGCGATCAACTGCGGCGGGAGCGCCGCCCGGGCAAACGTCCGGAGCGGAACCTTGCCCGCCACCGCCACCACCGGGTAGAGCAGCGCCACCGCCACCAGCGAGGCGATCGAATAGGCGGCGATGTAGAACCCGACGGCCCCCGCCAGGCCGATCCCCGCGTGCGCGGCGAGCGGCAGCACCAAGCCGAAGATCCCGATCGGGGCCACCGCCACCACCCAACGCACCAGGATCAGCATCGCGTCGCCGAGAGCGCGGAAAAAGCCGAGCAGGGTATCGCGCGATCCGGCCGGGCTCCGGGCAATCGCGAGGGCCAGCAGCATGGCAAAGACGATCAGCGGCACCATCGCCCCGTCCGCCGCCGCGGCGATCGGATTGGACGGAATCAGCGACACCAGCCAGGCCCCGAACCCAATCGGTTGATTGCTGCTGGCCACCTGACTCGCGGCCTCCGCGGCCCCGGCCGGCAGTTCCGGGCGGGCGCCCTGACCGAGGAGCGAGAACACCGGGGCGATGAGGGGCATCATGACGGCCGCGAGGCCGGTCAGCATCAGGACGAAGACCACCAGCGTCCGTCGACCCAGCCGCCCGATGGCGCGAAGATCGGCGGCGCCCGCCACGCCGGTAATCAGGAGCGACACCACCAGCGGAATGACGGTCATCCGGATGGCGCTGACCCAGAGCGTTCCGATCGGCGCGATCAGATCGGCGGCTCGCACCAGGGCCGGGTTGCCGCTGGCCGCGATCAGGGCTCCGCCGCCGAGGCCGGCTCCCAGCGCCACCAGCACGCGCGTGCTCTCTTTCATCGTTCCCCCGCTTGCCCTCCCCGGTGCCGGACGCTATCGTCGCGACGAGCCCCGGGAGGCGCCATTGATCGGTAACCTGCTCGAACGAGTCCGCGGTCTCCGCCTGCTTGCCCTGGTGGCCGTGGCGTATTTGTACGGGTTCGTCCTGCTCAACGTGCTGCCCCAGTGGAACCGCCTGGTGGCGGCGCGGGGCGGGGTCGAGATCCAGTCGCAGTTCGGCGCCACCGGCCGCGACGTGCAGGTGGCCCTCGAGGCCTACGACGCCGGCCTCCGCCGCGACGCGCTGGTCTTCTATCTCCTCGACATTCCGAACTTCCTGCTCCTGGCCCTGGGGACCCTGGCGCTGATGGCCTTCGGCCTCCGAAGTCTGGGCCTGTTCCGCGCCCCGTGGACCGCGCTGCTGGTCCTGCCCTTCGTCGGCGCGGCGGCCGACTTCCTCGAGAACGCGGGCCTGACGGCGGCGCTTCTGGCCGGAACCGACCACGCCCTCCTCAACACCGCGACGGCCGGGATCATCACGGCCAAGCTGATCGTGGCGTTCTACGTCACGTTTCCGCTGACGCTCGTTCTGGTGGTGACCGGCCTGGCGGCCCTGGCGTGGCGCCGGTTCCGCCCCGCTACATCATCAGGTCGCCCCCGTTGATGTCGAGCGAGGC
>JAEUJH010000894.1 GCA_016794825.1 Gemmatimonadota bacterium | reverse complement strand
ACCACACCCTGCGGCACGCCGTCCGGCGGCGTGTCCTTGGCGGTCTTCTGCTTGCAGGTAAAGCGGACCTGGATCGTGTCGCCCGGATAGACCGGCTTGGTAAAGCGGAGCCGCTCGAGGCCGTAGTTGGCGAGCACCGGGCCCTTGGGCGGGTAGACGAACAGGCCCGCCGCCGCCGACAGCACGAAGTAGCCGTGCGCCACCCGCCGGCCGAACAGCGAATCCCGAGCCGCGATCTCGTCGGTGTGGGCGTAGAAATAGTCGCCCGACATGCCCGCAAAGTTGACCACGTCGGCTTCGGTGACGGTCCGGCGATGGGTAAAGAGCGAGTCGCCCACCTGAACGTCCTCGAAGTACTTCGAGAACGGATGGGCCACGTCGGTCGGCGTGTCGGCTCCCTTGGTCCACACCCCGGTGACCCGGGTGATCGTCTGGGGGTGGGCCTGGACCGCGGTGCGCTGGAGATAGTGCATGACGCTCCGCATCCCGCCCATCTCCTCGCCGCCGCCCGCCCGGCCCGGCCCGCCGTGCACCATGTGCGGCAGCGGTGAACCGTGGCCGGTCTGTTCCTTGGCCGACCGCCGGCTCACGAGGTTGAGCCGACCGTGGAAGGCCGCGGTGCCGAGGACCACCTCGCGGGCCACGTCGTCGCTGGCGGTAAAGAGGGAGCCGCAGAGGCTTCCCTTCCCGCGCTTGGCCAGCTCACAGGCCTCGGCCACGTCCCGATAGCCCATCACGGTGCTGACCGGCCCGAACGCCTCGATGTCGTGCGCCGCGCTGGTGCCGAGCGGATCGGCGCAGTGGAGCAGCATCGGGGGGAAGAAGGCGCCCTTGTCGCGATCGGCGCCGGTGACCGAGAAGTTGTCGTAGTCGCCGAACACCACGGCGGCCGCGGCCTTGATGCCGTCGACGCTCTTCCGCACTTCCGCCACCTGGGCCCGGCTCGCCAACGGACCCATCCGGACGCCCTCGACGGCGGGATCGCCCAGCGTGGAACCGGCCAGCCGTTTGCCCAGGGCCTTGATCACCTCGTCGGTGTAGGCGGCCGGAACGATGGCGCGCCGGATGGCGGTGCAGCGCTGACCCGCCTTGAGGGTCATTTCGCGCGCCACTTCCTTGATGTAGAGGTCGAACTCCTCGGTGCCGGGCGCCGCGTCGGGGCCGAGCATGCAGAAGTTGAGCGAATCCGCCTCCATGTTGAAGCGGATCGACTCCTCGATGACTTTGGCGTGCGCCTTGAGTTTCCGCCCGGTCGACGCCGACCCGGTAAAGGTCACCACGTCCTGGCAGGTCAGGTGCTCGAACAGGTCGCCGACGCCGCCCACGATCAGCTGGAGCGCACCCTCGGGCAGGATCTTCGAGTCGATCATGGCCCGCACCACCAGCTCGGTCAGGAAGCTGGTGGCCGTGGCCGGCTTGACGATGGCAGGCATGCCGGCCAGGAACGTCGGCGCCAGCTTCTCGAGCATGCCCCAGACGGGGAAGTTGAAGGCGTTGATGTGGACCGCCACGCCCTCGAGCGGCACGCAGACGTGCCGACCGACGAAGGTGCCGCCCTTGGAAAGCGGCTCGACGTCGCCATCGACGTAGAAGGTCTCGTTGGGCAGTTCGCGACGGCCCTTGCTCGAGTAGACGAAGAAGGTGCCGATCCCGCCCTCGATGTCGACCCAGGAATCGCTCTTGGTGGCCCCGGTGGCGGCGGAGAGGGCGTAGAACTCGTCCTTCCGGGCCATCAGGTGCTGCGCCATGGCCTTGAGCATCCGGGCTCGCTCATGGAACGTCAGCTTCCGCATGGCGGGCCCGCCGACTCGGCGGCCGTACTCGAGCATGGCCTTGAAATCGAGGCCTTCGCTCGACGCGGCGGCGATCGGCTCGCCGGTGACGGCGTGGAACATCGTGGCGGGCTTTCCGGTTCCGGCAACCCACTGACCTTGGGCGAATGAAGCCAGCTTCAGCACGGGGTACTCCGTCGGGCGTTGGGGTGAGGCAGGGTATCGAGTCCAGCCGCCAAAGTAATGCCGGAACGGGGTCGGGATAACCGGCGGGCGGTCAGTCGGGCTGGCGTTGCCGGGGGTTGTCGGACAGGAGGCGATACCGGTCGGCCCACTCCGCCGCCGGCCACGTGGCCCGAGCCAGGGCCCGGGCTCCGGCATCGTCGCCGCAGATCCCGAGTTGCAGGATCCGCGACATCGCATCCACCCGCACCTGCACGACCTCGTAGGTGACGTCGGCGCCGGTCCGGCTCCGGGCCAGTTGGGTCGAGTCGAGGGTCGGCGCCGCGTGGCGCGCGAAGGCGGTGTCGCGGGCCGAGCCGAGCAGGCTCGGACAGTGGGCGACGGTGACGTCGCGCAAACGACCCCGGTCGATCCGATGAACCCGGAACGCCACCGGCGACTCGGCCATCGAGGGACCGAGCCCGTAGAACGCGAGGAGCTCGACCAGGAACGTCCGACCGTTGGCGGCGGTGACGAAGTCCGGCGCAAAGCCGAGTTCGATGACGGGCGGCGGGGGCCACCGGAGGCCGATGATGACGGAGCGCCAGACGCCTCGATTGCCGCCGCCCTCCTCGATGGCCAGCACCACGTCCTCGGTGCCGTCGCCGTCGAGATCCCCGGACCAAGGATCGAGCCGGGCCCCGAATCCCTCCCCGCGCCAGACCACGCTCCCGTCAGGGCCCACCACCTCCGCGGCGCAGCGCCGCTCGGGGTCGCTGGTATCCGCCGTGGCCACGACCCGGGCCACGAACCCGCTCCGGGCGGTTCGCGAGGCGACCACGCCGGCAGTGGTGGCGGAGTAATGGCACTCCGGCTCGGGGCGTTGACCGACCGCCACCGAACCCAGGAGTCCGAGGGCAAGGAGCGGGAGAGGCGAGGGGAGTCCGGCCGGCATCCGGGCAGTTTGTCTCGGGACGCCCCATCGAGTCAATCGGAACCCCCAGCGGTTGGGTGATAGACGAAAGGAACGCCACCTCGCCGAAGCAGGGCGACGGTCTCGCCATAGTGGTCAATTGACCAAATGGCCCGCCAGGCGGCC
>JAEUJH010000827.1 GCA_016794825.1 Gemmatimonadota bacterium | reverse complement strand
CCTGGCCCACCGCTCCCGCCGCCACGGTGGGAGTCGACCGGCGGGTCCTCGACAGCATCGACGCCGAGATCAAGGCGGGACGGTACGGCTACGTCGACCGGTTCCTCGTCATCCGCCGGGGCAAGATCGTGTTCGACGGCGCCTACTCGCAGGACTACGATCGCGCTTACGGCGACTCGGCCCGGGTCTCGAACCCGCTCAACCCGCACCACCTGACCAGCGCCTACAATTACTTCAGCCCCTGGTGGCATCCGACCTACCGCCGGGGCGACCTCCACACCCTCCAGTCGGTCAGCAAGACCGTCACCTCGGTGGTGATCGGAACCGCGGTGACCCGCGGCGAGTTCCCGAGCATCGACACCCCGATTCTCAGCTTCTTCGACACCACCAAGGTCGCCAACCTCGACGACCGGAAGCGGCGGATCACGATCCGCCACCTGCTGACGATGTCGGGCGGCTTCGACTGGAACGAGAATCTCCCCTACATCGACCCGAACAACACCGCGGTCGTGATGGAGGGCAGCTACGACTGGATCAAGTACGTGATCGACCGGCCGATGGCCCGGGAGCCCGGCACGCTGTTCAACTACAGCAGCGGCGAAACCGAACTGCTGGCGTACATCTTCCATCGGGCCACCGGCATCGACATCGAGGAGTACGCCGCGCGGCACCTGTTCCGGCCGATCGGCATCGAACGGTGGTTCTGGAAACGGACCCCGGCGGGTCTGGTCGACACCGAGGGCGGCCTCTACCTCGAAGCGCGCGACCTGGCCCGGATCTGGTACCTCTTCCTCCAGAAGGGAACCTGGAACGGCACCCGGGTGGTTTCCCCGGAGTGGATCCAAGCCTCGGTCAAGCCGGCTTTCCCGGTCGGCAACCGGGCCGCCGGGACCCAGTACGGGCTCAAGTGGTGGCTTTATCGGGACCCGACCAACCCGGACAAGTCGCTCTGGGGTGGGTCGGGATTCGGGGGGCAGCTTCCGGTGGCCTTCCCGGATCTCGACCTGATCGTGGTCTTCAACGCGTGGAACATCCTGCCCGGCGGCAAGGGCATCCCGCTGCCGCAGCTCCTGGCCCGGCTGGCCAAGGCGACGAAGGCTCGTTAGGCACCTTCCGCCCGGGCCGGTCCGAGGCTGGCCCGGGCTTCGTCGCACTCGACGTCGACGCCGACGGGATGGAGGAAGGCGGTCTCGTCGGCCCGAAGCCGTTCGACCACCACGTCGACCAGATCGCGCGACCGCATCAGCCGCGCCACGGCACGCCCGACCCGGCCGCGCCGCTGGCGGTTGGCCGTATCGAGCCACTCGTCCACCAGCGCAAACCGCGCGCAGCAGTGATCGATCTCGGCGTAGTGGACCACCGCCGGCCTCCCGTCTCGAACGACCGTCACCGATTTCGGCCGCCGGTAGCGGACGCCCGCCAGGTATTCGCCGAGGTGAATGGTGGTGTTGCCGTCCTGCTCGGCACCCAGCAGGAGCACCTGACCGTCGAGGTCCCGGACGACGCCCACCGGACTGTCGGGCCCGTGGGGCAGGTCGACCGGGTGAGGCGCCAGGATCGTCTCGGCCCGGGGCCCGATCGCGGCAAAGGCGTGAGGACTGTCGCTCCGCAGCACCCCGGGCATCCGCCAGAAGGTGTCGGCCACCACACCCATCCCGAGGCACGGCGTCCGCCTTGGATCGAACGGATGCTCGTCGTCGTCCGTCATGCTCGGCATCACCAGCGTGCCGTCGGGGCCGAGGGCGGCTCGAAGCGCCGCGATCAGGCCGGCGGGCCCACCGGCAATCGGCCCGGTCCGGGCGAACGACGTGTGCACCAGCAACACGCCGCCCGGCTCGATGCCGAGCCGCGCGAGGTCCTCGGACACCTGACGCGGGTCGATCGGTGGGGCGGGCCCGGACACCGGGGGCGGCGGAACGTCCGTCAGGGCCGACTCGACGTCGAGGGTGTGGCGGGTGACCTTCCGCTCGACGGCATCAGCTGAACCTCCTCACGGTGACGCGGAGCATACCTTGGAACCGGTGGAGCAGGCAGCCCCCGGGGCCGGCCCGGCCCGCCGGAGCCGGATCGGTAGGGCTTGATCCCCTGCCCCGGGGGGCCCGACGACCCTAGATTGGTTCACCCCATGGCCGACTCCACCAACAGAATGAGCGTGATCGAGCAGACCTGGCGACCGGTCGCCCGACTCGCGGTCTACTACGCCGTCCTCGTGGCCATCTACCTGGTGCTCGTGCGGGTGAGCCCCTGGATGGCCGACCACCTGACCGGCGTCCCCCGTCCGGCGGCCGACGGCACCTCGCTCGATCTCCGGGTCGAGCCCAATCTCGACACCCCGGCCGGCGCGGCCCTCGCGGCCCTGCTCACCATGGCCTCCGCGCTGCTGGTGACCCTGCCGGTCATCTGGGTCTACACTTTTGCCCGCCAGAAGCGGGGGTTCCAGCAGTCCCTGGCCCAGACGCTGCTCTTCCTGCCGATCGTCGTCGCCATCGTGGTGGTGCTGGTCAAGCACAGCGTGGCGCTGGCGTTCTCGCTGGGCGGAATCGTCGGCGCGGTGGCGTTCCGGCACCGGCTCGAGGACACCAAGGACGCCGTCTACGTCTTCGTCACGATTGCCCTCGGACTGGCCGTCGGGGTGCAGGCCTATTCGGTGGCGGTCACGGCCTCGGCGTTCTACAACCTGGTGGCGCTGGCGCTCTGGGCCACCGATTTTGCCCGGGCCCCCGCGCCGCTCTCCCAGGAAATCGCCCAGCGACGGGTCCAGCTGGCCAAGGACCTGACCGGCGACAAGCGGACCGGCGAGTACGTGGCCCAGCTCGATCAGCACCTGCTCCAGTCGATGACTCCCGACCAGCTCAAGGCGCTGGCCGACAAGGCCCTGCAGCGGAACCAGATCCTGACCAAGGACCTGTTTCCCGAGGGGTCCGCGGCCGATAGTCGCGAGGTATCGCTGCTGGTCGTCGCGGCGGGCGCTGGCCTGGTTCCCGATCTCCGGCGCTCGGCCGAAACCGCGCTGGAGCAGGACGCCAAACAGTGGCGCTTCGAGGGCGAGATCCCGCAGCCGGACGGCGCCGTCGGGCTCCGCTACCATGTCCGCTGCCGGAAGCGGCTCCCCGCGCCGGGCCTGGCCGATTCCCTTCGCCGGGCCGTCGGCTCGCTGGCTCAGGACGTCATTCTCCAGTGACGTCGGCCAACCCCGAGCTGATGCTGGCCCGGCTGGCCCGCGCGGTCGAAAGCCGGTATCGCATCGAGAAGGAGGCCGGCCGCGGATCGATGGCCCGGGTGTACCAGGCCGTCGAACTCGCCACCAACCGACCGGTCGCCATCAAGCTGCTGCCGCCGGAAGCCGCCACCACGACCAACGCCGAGCGGTTCCTCCGCGAAATTTCCCTGACGCGGACCCTCGATCACCCCAACATCCTGCCGCTGATCGATTCCGGCACCGACGACGGCCTCTACTGGTACGTGATGCCGTTCCTGGCCGGCGAGACCATCCGCGAGGCGCTGGCCGCCCGGGGACTGATGGCCGTGCCCGACGTGCTCCGCCTGGCCGCCCAGGTGGGCGCCGCGCTCAGCTACGCCCACGCCAAGGGCATCATTCACCGGGATCTCAAGCCCGAGAACATCATGATCGGCGACGGCCGGGCGCTGGTGCTCGATTTCGGGCTGGCCCGCGCGCTCGACGTGCAGAGCAACCTGACGGGCACCGGCATGCCGCTCGGCACCCCGGCGTACATGAGCCCGGAGCAGATCGTCGGCGCCGCCGACGCGGGAGCGCCGGCGGATCTCTACAGCATGGCGTGCGTGGTGTACGAGATGATGGCGGGACGGCCGCCGTTCGTGGGGTCGACGGTGGTCCACCTGCTCCAGGGCCACCTGACCTTGCCCCCCGATCCGCCGAGCCGGCATCGGCGCGACGTGCCGCCGACGGTCGACGCGGCCCTCCTCAAGGCGCTGGCCAAGTCGCCGACCGACCGGCAACCCTCGGTGGATCAGTTCGTGGCGGAACTCACCGGCGCCGCGGCCGCGGCGCCGGCTCTCACCCCGGATCCGCGGCCCAACCCCGGGCTGCTGGCCCGGCTCTTCGGCAAGCGTTAGGCGCTACCGGATCCCGCCCCGGGGAAAGGCCATTCGGGGCGGCGCCACCTGATTGATCGCCAGCGGCACCCGGCGGGCGCCGGGCCGGTGGATGTCGCAGTCGTCGTCGACCCCGCCCCGCCCGCCCCGGATGATGATGACCGGATCCCGCCGACCCGACGCGGCGGCCGGGGCAAACCCGGGCCCGGCGTCGTAGGGCGGCTCGACCCCCCGCCCGACCAGCACGACCGGCTCGTCCGCCGGCTCCGCGGGAACCGGGGCCGGAACCAGTTCGGCCGCGGGCATCGAGGTTTCCGAAACCGCCGGCGCCGGTTCGAGCACGGCCGCCACGGCGGCGGCAGTGGCGTGATGCTGATGGGAAGCCGCCTCGGGCCGGGCCCGGGGGGCCGCCTTGACGGTCAGCCCGGCCTCGAGCGGCGAGACCCTCGCCTCTTCGGGAACCGGGGCCTCGACCATCCGCACGTCTCGGGGCGGCGTCGTCGCTGGCGTGTCGTGGGGAACGGGACCGGAACAGGCGGCCAGGACGCCGCCGACCAGCAGCGAGGCGACCGGAAGTACGGGGGAGCGGGATCGACGCATGGAACGTCCTCCTCGACCTCGGGGGGAGTACATCAGCCAATGTATCAGGAGGTTGCTGCATCCGCTCGGCTGCAGGAGTCGAGCCACGAGCCAACCGTCGCAATGACAACGGGCGACCCCGGTCCCCCGGACGGAAACTGTCCCCCTGGAGTGACAGGGTGACCCCTGGAGGTGACACCATGAGGACACTCGGACGCCTGGCGGCCGCCCTGGCCCCCCTGGTCGTCACGGCCCTGACCGCCTGTGGCGGAGCCGCCCAACCCGACCCCGTCGCCGACCAGGCCCTGGCCGATACCCTCAAGGCCCGGATCGAGACGGCCTACGATTTTTCCCGTCCCGGGGTGGCCGAGCGGATGGCGGCCCTCTACCCTGACAGCGGTCGGGTGATATCTGTCAGCGGCGGCCAGATCGTTTCGACGACCGATTCCCTCCGGGCCGGCATCGCGGCCTTCTGGAACAACACCGGCCAGAACATGCGGGATGCGCGTTGGGTCTGGGGTCCCGTCTTCCTCGATCGGGTGGGTGTCGACGCGGCCGTCCTGACGGGAACCTGGTCGATCCCCCACATCGCCCCGACTGGCAGGCCGCACGTGATCCAGGGCGCCTGGACGGCTGTCTTCCGCCGGATCGGGGGCCAATGGCTGATCGTGACCGAGCACCTGTCGACACCCCCGGGCTGAGTCACCCCGGTTTCCCCGCGGATCCGGGCCGGACGCCTCGTCACGGCCGAGCCTCCACGACGAGGTTTCCCAGCTCGAGCCGTCGACGGAGCAGCGCCTGGGCCCGCTCGACGATCGCCCGCCGGTCCCCGACGCGGCTCGCCCGGCCAAAGGTCAGGAAGACCACCGGAGGCGACACCTCGGGCCGGGGCGCGAGGAGATCGAGCCGGGGGGCGAAGGTCACGCCCACCACCTCCGGAAATGCCGCCGCGATCTCACGCGCGGCGGCTTCGAGCCGGACGGTATCGCGCCGAGCCCGACCTTCGGCCACCGAATCCCGCGCGGCACCCGCGATGGCCACGGCACGGACCAGGTCGCGCTGGACATCGCCCTGGAACCGGGCCAGGTCCTCGGCCGAAATGTCGCTCTGGACCAATTCGAGGGTGAGTCGTTCCAGCCCGTACGCCCGCAGGCTCCGGCGGAGCGAATCGGCCGCCACCGAGTCGATCGGCCTCCCCGCCACGTAGATGCGAAGGATGTGGGCTTCGCCGACCCGGCGATGTTCCCATTGGGGGGCGGCGCGTCCGGTGGTCTCGACCTCGCGCGCCACGAACCGGGCGATCCGATCGTTTTCACGGACCCGGACGGCGGCGTCGTACAGGAAGTACACGCTCGGCAAGGTCGCGACCAGGGCCACCGTCGCCACCACCCGCCGCTCGCGACGACGGGCATCCGCCGAGAGGGTCTGATGCCGGGGGAACTTCAGGAGGCGAACGACCACGAAGGTCGAGAGCGCGATGAAGATCGCGTTGAGTCCGAAGAGATAGAACGCGCCAAAGAGAAAGGTCCAGTCCAGCGTGGCAAGGCCGAACCCGGCGGTGCACAGGGGCGGCATCAGCGCCGTGGCGATCGCCACGCCAGGCAGCGCCAGACTGGCCTGACGTCGTGATCCGGCCACGACGCCGGCCACGCCCCCGAAGAATGCCACGCCGACATCGAGCAGGGTCGGCCTCGTCCGCGCGATCATCTCCGTGGTCGGCTCGGCCAGCGGCGACAACAGGAAGTAGGCGGCGCTCGTGCCGATCGCCACCAAGGTCGCGAAGCCAAGTTCCTTCAGCGACCGGGCCAGCAGGTGGCGGTCGGTGACGCCCAGTCCGAGGCCGACGCCAAGAATCGGTCCCATCAAGGGCGAAATCAGCATCGCGCCGATGATCACGGCGCTCGACCCCGTGTCCAGCCCGATGCTCGCCAGGATCGCCGAACAGACCAGCAGCCAGAGATTCTCCGCGGTCAGGTCCGCGCCCGCGGACAGGCGGGCGATCGTCCCTTCCACGTCGGTGCCGGCTCGAAGGCTCAGGCGCTCCCGGAGTCCGCCCAGCGCACCAGGCTCCTCGGGGCCGCGAGTGGTCGACATCCCGGGAATATCCACTCCTGATCCGCCGCCGGGAAGGCGGGCACGCGTACCGTTTGCCTACCGGTGCCGGAAGTCGGGCTCGATTGCCCGCCTCCGGAGATTCCGGTAGGTTCCCACGAGACGCCCCGACCGCCACCCCACACCGGAGTGACGATGACCTTCAGCTCCCGGCTCGATCGGAACCATCGCCCCCACGGATCCCCATGAGCCCGGGTCCCCGACCCACGCTCCGAGAGGTGACCCGGTCGACCGACCGCGTCATCGCTCCGGCGCACGACCTCCTCCGCCGGTCGTTCCACAAGGCCGAGCTGGTGGGGCGCACCGAATGGCGGGAATCCCTCAGAGAACGGGAAGCGAATCTGTGGTCGGACATCCGTTGGCATCTCGTGGTGGCCGAGTTGGGCGGCAGGGTGATCGGCGCGGCGAGCGGCACCTACCTTGGCAACGTCAACACCGGCGTCATCGGGTACCTCGCCGTGGCCGCGTCGGCCCGAGGCCTCGGGATCGGCCCCCGACTCCGTGGCCGCC
>JAEUJH010000766.1 GCA_016794825.1 Gemmatimonadota bacterium | reverse complement strand
CGCTGGCTCGACAACTACGACGCCGCCACGGTCGGCGGGCGCGACGTGATCACGACGATGACCACCGCCACCAAGCTCAACAACGGCCAGCCGGCCGCCTCCGGTCCGGGATTGGCCTACGCGGTCGGCCTGACGGTCGGGACGGTCCGCGGTCTTCGGGTGGTGTCGCACGGGGGCGCCTGGGGCGGGTTCCGGGGGCATTTCCTCCGCTTTCCCGATCAGCGGTTTGCCGTGGCCACCTTCTGCAACGTGACCAACGCCGGTCCCGATTCGCTCGCTCAGAAGGCGGCCGCCGTCTACCTCAACGACCGGATGGGACCGGACACCGCGGCGGCATGGGCCGAGGCGCTCGGGGCGGCGCCCAAGGTGACGGTCCCGGCCGCGGAACTCGGTCGGCTGGTGGGGGTCTGGCGCAACGAAGAGCGCGGCGAGGTCCGCCGAACCCGGCTCAAGGGCGACACGCTGATGGCGGACGGCCAGACTCCGACCCCGTACATCCCGTTAGGCGGGGGCCGGTTCCGCACCGACGGCCGGACCGAGGTCCGCTTCGAGGGCGATGGCCCCAACCCGACCCGGATGGTGGTCCGCACCCCGGGCGGCTCGGGGACCTTCGTCCGGGCCGACACCGCCGCGCTCGACGCCGCCAAGCTGGCCGAGTACGCGGGCGACTACCGCAGTGACGAGATCGAGACGACCCACACCTGGAAGGTCGAGAAGGGCCAGCTCGTGGTCTCCGCGGGCTACCGACGACTCGGCGTCCTCGAGCCGAGCTACCGCGACGGCTTTACCCGGGGCGGAGCCGTCATCGACGTGATCCGCGACAAGAAGGGGAAGATCACCGGATACCTGGTCGAGTCCGGCCGGGTCCGGCACCTCCGCTTTACCCGGGTGCGGTAGCCCGATGCGCCGGCGCGACTTCGTGGCGACGACCGGCGCGGCGTGGGCCGCGCTGGCCACTCCGCCCGCCGTCCTCCGCGTCAGCCGTCGGCGCGGAGTCGATCCGGCCCGGCTCCAGGCCGTGCTCGACGGGGCCGCCAAGGCCCTCGGCGTGGTCGGGGCCCAGCTGGCCGTGTTCGACGGCACCACGCTCCACGAGTGCGCCACCGGGATGGCCAACCGGGAGCGGGGTCTCGCGGCGTCGACCGACACCCTGTTCCAGATCGGCTCCACCACCAAGGTCTTCAACGCCAGCATGATCATGGCGCTGGTGGATCGAGGAGTGCTCGACCTCGATCGGCCGGTGCGGTCCTACATCACGGACTTTGCGCTCGCCGAACCGGAGTGGGCGGCGCGGATCACCCTGCGGCAGCTGCTCTCGATGTCGGCGGGCCTCGACAACGGATCGTACTCCGACCACGGCCGCGGCGACGACGCGCTCGACCGGTACGTGGCGGCGATGGTGTCGATCCCCAACATCTTCGAGCCCGGAACCGGGTTCGGGTATTCCAACGCGGGCAGCAACGTCGCCGGTCTGGCGGCCCAGCGGGCCACTCGGCGGAACTGGGATGCCCTGCTCCGCGATCACCTGCTCCGGCCCCTGCGGCTCGAGCGGTCCGCCACCTTTCCGGAAGAGCTGCTCTTCCACTCCGTGTCGCTCGGCTACCGTCTGGGCCAGCAGGGAGCGCCGCCGTCGCGGGTTCCGGTCTGGGGCCTGCCGCGCTCGATGTCGCCGGCCGGGGGCACCCTCTGCTGCAGCGCCGGCGATCTGGCCCGGCTCGGGCGCCTCTTCCTCGACGACGGGGTCGCGCCGGATGGGACTCGAGTCCTGTCGGCGGCGGCCGTCCGGGTCATGCACACACCTCAGGTAACGCTGCCGGCCCGCCTAACGGCCGAGAGGTGGTGTTGCGGTCCGTACTGGAAGCGATGGGGCGGGGTCGAGCTGTACGGCCACAGCGGGACCAACAGCGGCGGGTCGTCGATGCTCCTTTGGTCGCCGGCCAAGCGGATGGCGATCGCCACGATCGCCAACGTGCCGAACCAGGGGTATCCGCTGGCCAACCGGATCTTCGACGCCGTACTGCCGGAGATGTTCGGGATCGCCAAGCCGAAGCAGGCCACGCCGGAGACCGTCACCCGGGCGTCGTTCGATCCGGCGCGGTACCTCGGCCGGTTCGAGGCCCATGGATCGATCCTGATCTTCACGGCCGTCGACGGGAAGCTGATGGTCCAGTCGACTTCGCCGGCCGCTCGGAACGAGCCGATCGCGACCGAACTGATTCCCCTGGGCGACGATCGCTTCCTGCCGGCCGATCCGGCCATGGGCGGCAATCGCGGGTGGGACGTGGCGTTCTGGGGGCGGGACGGCGCGGGTCGGGCGACTCACTTTCTCAACGGAGTGTTCG
>JAEUJH010000739.1 GCA_016794825.1 Gemmatimonadota bacterium | reverse complement strand
AGCATGGCCCGGACCGACGCGAATCCGCCGCCCGAACTTCCGTAGATCCCGACTCGGTCGAGGTCGAGGTAGGGTCGGGTCCGCGCGATCTGCCGGAGCGCGGCCACGTGATCCTCGAGGCCGCCCGCCGTTTCGAGGCGGCCGTAGGCGTAGGTGTGGAATGCCTTCGAGCGGAGCGGGGTGCCCCGTCCGTCGATCCGGACGCCGATGGCTCCGAGTTCGGCGTGCGACTGATCCTCGGTCCCGACGAAGAACCCCTTGGGCACGTTGATCCGCTGGGGGCCGGGGTAGATCTCCTCGATGATCGGGTAGCGCCGGGTCGAGTCGAAGTTGGAGGGAAAATAGAGGATGCCGTAGACGTCCGTGACGCCATCCGCGGCCTTGGCCACGAAGGGCTCCGGCCAGCGCCAGCCGGTGGCGAGCAGACGGCTGACGTCGGCCTGTTCCAGCGGAACCACCGACTTGCCGTCGAGCGATCGGGCCACGGTGATCGGGGCGCGATCCGCCCGGCTCATTCGGTCGATCACCCAGTCGCCGCCGGCGCCGAGCATGATCTGGTGCTGGAGGTCCTCGGGCGTCAGCAACGTCAGGCCCGTGCCGTCGAAGCCGATCGAGTACAGGTGCATCAGGTAGGGATCGCGGCCCGGCTCCCGCCCCGCGGCCGTGAACCAGAGCCGGCGGGTCTTCACGTCGGCCTTGATGATTTCACGGACCACCCACTCGCCCTTGGTGATCTGGTTCTTGATCCGGCCGGTTTCGGCGTCGACCAGGTAGAGATGGGACCAGCCGTCCCGCTGGGAGTACCAGATCACTTCCTTGCCGCCCGGGAGGACCCGGAGCAGCGGCGGATTGCCGACCGAGGCGGCCGGTTCGACCATCATCTGGCCCCGTTCTTCCGCCACGGTGCGGGTCCTGCCGGTAGCGGCGTCGATGGACTTGAGGAACCAGGCGCGGGCCCCGCGTTCCCGCTCGACGTAGTAGGCCGTGCTGCCGGTGGAGTCGCCCCACCAGGCCTCGCCGAACTCGATCAAGGGCACCATCGGGACGGTCATCGGCGGCGCGTCGGCGGCCAGGGCACGGCCCGATTCGACCTCGAAGATCCACCAGGTGCCGCGGGACAGCGAGTCGCCGGCAATCGGGTAGGGGAAGCTCCAGAGCTTGGGCCGAACGCCGCCGGGATGAACGGTCTGGATCAGGTGGAGGTCCGCCACGCCCCGCTGATCGACCCGCTGGGCCAGGATCCGCTTCGAGTCGGCCGACCAGAGGGCAAGCGGTGGGGCCGGGGCCCCGGTGCGGACTCGGGTCACCCACTCGGTGCTCGAGCCGAGATACCCGCCGTACTCGTGGCGATCGACGCCGTCGGTGGTGAGGGCCCGGCGCTCGCCGGACTGGACGTTGCGAACCCAGAGGTTGTGGCGGTCGAGGTAGAGCGCCCACTTCCCGTCCGGCGACGGCCGTTCGTCCGGCCCGAATGCGGGGGCGGCGACCGGGGTGCCCGGCCCGCACTGATACGTGGCAAGGTCGCACCGCCAATTGGCGCGCCGAACCTCGACCTCGACGGCGGTGCGGCGGCCCTCCTCGATCCAGCGCAGGGACGGAAACGGGAGCGAGTCGGGGTTCACGGCCGTGTCCGCCGCGGCGGCCAGGGCCGCGGCGAGTTTGACGTGGTCGAACGCCGGCCGCCGGACCTTCCGGGCCGGATCGACGTAGATGAACTGGGGTCCGCGTTCAGTCGTTACCCGATACCAGAACCGGTCCGAGCCGGCAATCCACTGCGGCACGATCCGATCGCGGAGAACCAGGTGGCCCGCCGTACCGGTGGGCATCATGGACTCCGCTCGGGCGTAGGTCGCCGCCGGCATTTGCTGCTGGGCAGCGGCCAGGGTCGTGGCCATCAGCGTCGACGACAGGGTCGCGAGGATCTTGGTGGGCATGGGGTCTGGGCGGATTGGGCTGATCGGCGCGTTCGCCGGACTGGCGAGGGCCTGATCAGCATACTGGCCGCCGAACGGTTCGGCAACCTGCCGGGGCGACGCGACCGACTCGCGGCCGACTTACATTCCGGCGCACGACGACGATCACCCGTTCGATCCGGCCCCCGCCCGATGAGGACGGATCTTTCGAGCACCGAGGCGCCGAGATGACCGAGTCACAGCTGTATGGCGAGGCCTACCGGCCCAGCGAGATCGCCCAGCGGGTCGAGAGCATGGGTGTCGCCAAGGCCCGAGCCGATTCGTTGACCGTGCTGGTGCTGGCGGTGATGGCGGGCGCGTTCATTTCGCTCGGGGCCCTGTTCTTTACCGCGGTGGTGACCGGTTCGACCCTCGGCTTCGGGATCACCCGTCTCCTCGGGGGGCTCGCCTTCTGCCTCGGTCTCGTCCTGGTGGTGGTCGGTGGGGCCGAGTTGTTCACCGGAAACAACCTCCTGGCCATGGCCTGGGCCAGCCGGTCGATCAGCAGCCGCGACGTCCTCCGCAACTGGGCCCTGGCCTACCTGGGCAACGTGGTCGGCTGTCTCGGCACCGTGGCGCTGGTGGCGTGGGGCGACGTCGCCGCGATATCGAACGGCGCGGTGGGCGAAACCGCCGTGACGATTGCGCGGGCCAAGGCGTCGCTCGGGGTGGGCGAGGTGTTCGCCCGCGGAGTGCTCTGCAACGCGCGGGTCTGCCTCGCGGTCTGGCTGGCCATGGGCGGCCGATCGGTGACCGACAAGGTGCTGGCGATCCTCCTCCCGATCAGCGGCTTCGTGACGATCGGGTTCGAGCACTCGATCGCCAACTGGTTCTTCCTTCCGTTCGGCATGGCGCTGGATCCGGCGGGGATCGCGCCGGCCGCCGCCGCCCGCAACCTGGTGGCGGCGAGCGCCGGCAACATCGTCGGCGGGACCCTGCTGGTGGCCGGGGTCTACTGGCTGGCGTATCTGCGGGCCGGTCGCCGGGACGGCGCCACCCGACGTTAGGCGCGCGGGCCCGCGCGGTCGCTCCTTTCGCTGGGGAATCGAAGCGCGGCGCCGACCAACCCCCGCCCTGCACCTGGTGCCGCCGGGGCGACGAAACGGCGCGGTCACCGAACCCACGGTTCTCCTAAAGAAAGTGTGAGACCTCCCATCAATTCGGCCGTTCGACCGAGTTCCGGGCAAAATCGGTCGGAATCCCGATTGCCGACTACCCCGTCGTTCCCTATACTGGCCGCACGAGCCACGGGGCTCGGAAGGAGGGCGCATGAGTCGGGTCGTCGTGCTGGGCGCGGGGATCGCCGGACACACCGCGGCCGCGTTTGCCCGGAAATGGCTGGACCGGACGGACTCGGTGACCGTGGTTTCGCCGAAAGACCGGTACAACTGGATTCCCTCCAACATCTGGGTCGGCGTCGGTTTGCTGCGGCCGGATCAGGTGACTTTCCCTCTTCGTCCCGTCTATGAACGTCACGGGATCGAGTTCGTCCACGGGGCCGCCCGGGCCATCCATCCCGAAGGGAGCGCCGAGGATCCCACGCCCTTCGTCATGGTGGAACCGACCAGCGGGGCGGCCGCCTCGCCGATTCGAGTGCCCTACGACTACCTGATCAACGCGACCGGACCCAGGCTTCGCTTCGATCGGACATCGGGGCTGGGGCCGGAGGGGCACAGTCATTCGGTTTGCACGGAGGACCACGCGGCAGCCGCGGCGCGTGCCTTGGCCGAGTCGGTCGAGCGAATGCGGCGAGGGGAACGCCAGCAGTTCGTCGTCGGGGTTGGTCATGGCACCTGCACCTGCGAGGGTGCCGCCTTCGAGTACATCGTCAATCTCGAGTTCGAGCTCCGGGCCAGGGGAGTCCGGGACAAGGCGGACATCCTCTGGCTCACCAATGAGTACGAACTGGGCGACTTCGGCATGGGCGGCATGCACTTCGAGTACGGTGGGTACGTGACGCCGAGTAGCGTGTTCAATGCCTCGCTCTTCGCCGAACGGGGGATCGACTGGGTCACCCGAGCTCACGTTCGCCAGGTCGAACGGGGGGTGATCCACTACGAGACCCTGGACGGCGCCGTGCGGGAGCAACGGGCAGACTTCGCGATGCTGTTGCCGCCCTTTTCCGGTGTCGGGATCAAGGCGTTCGATCGAGCCGGGGCCGACGTCACGGCCACGGTCTTTCAGCCGAACGAGTTCATGAAGGTCGACGCGGACTACCGACCCAAGCCATATGAGGAGTGGCGAGCCGCGGATTGGCCACGAACCTACCAGTCACCAGCCTACCGCAATCTGTTCGCGGCCGGTATCGCGTTCGCGCCGCCGCATGCCATCTCCAGGCCCTATACCAGCCCGAGTGGAGCCGCCATCGCGCCGGCGCCGCCCCGCACCGGCATGCCATCGGCCATGATCGGCAAGGCCGTGGCGCGGAGCGTGGTCGACATGGTTCGGGGTGCCGACGCGCCGACGCGAACGGCGTCCATGGCCGAGATGGGGGCGGCGTGCGTCGCGTCCGCCGGGGCCAACCCCCTCTCCGGAACGGCGGCCTCGATGACCGTGTTCCCGATCGTGCCGGATTTCGACCGGTACCCGCCCTACGGAAGGGACCTGAAGCGGACGTTCGGCGAAATCGGACTTGCGGGTCACTGGATCAAGATCATCCTGCATCACCTCTTCCTGTACAAGGCTCGGCTTCGTCCAGGATGGAGCCTCATTCCGGAGTGACGACCATGGGTGAACTCAAGCATCCGTACGTCAGCCATCCCACTCGGTGGACGGTCTTTCTCCGGACGTTCCTCCCGTGGCAACTCTGGCGCTTCGTGAGGATCAACCTGAAGATGATCGACATCATTCGCCGCAGTCACTAGCCGTCGCGTCGGGTTGCCGGTCAAGGCGGGCCGAGCGAACTTCCGGGTCGCGCGCACCCCTTGCGAGGTCGTTCCATGCCGCACGGTCCTTCGCCGGACACCCGGTATCCCATTCCCGGCATTACCCGGACCGGTTTCCTCAAGCCGTTCATTACCCGACCCAACATCCACGTCGGCGACTATACCTACTACGACGACCCCCGCGGCCCCGAACACTTCGAGGACAACGTCCTCTATCATTTCGAGTTCACCGGCGATCGGTTGATCATCGGGAAGTACTGCTCGATCGCCACGGGCGTCCGGTTCATCATGAATGGCGGGAACCACCCGACCACCTGGCTCACCACCTATCCGTTCCCGATCTTCGGCGAGGGCTGGGAAACCGCCACGCCGCCAACTTGGCCGGTCCGGGGCGACACCGTTGTCGGGAATGACGTCTGGATCGGCTACGGGGCCACGATCATGCCCGGGGTCACGATCGGCGACGGCGCCATCGTCGCCACCGCCTCGGTCGTTGCCAGGGATGTGCCGCCGTACGCCATCGTGGGCGGCAATCCCGCCGGGGTGATCCGATCCCGCTTCGACGACGCCACGGTGGCCCGCCTCCTGGCGCTTCGCTGGTGGGATTGGGAACCGGAACGGGTGGCGCGGGGGGTGACGGCTCTCTGCGGTGGCGACGTGGCCGAACTGGAGCGCCTGGCCCCCCGATGACCGAGGCCGGCCCGGCCGGTCGACGCGTGGAGTACGTCGCGGCCCGGGACGACGTTAGGCGGGAGCCTCAGCGCGGCGGCTGACTCAGATTCTCGATGTCGGCGGCGATCCGCCATCGACCCGCGGTGTCCTTCCGAAGCGCCAGCACGAACTTGCCGCCGGGTCCCACGGTGCCGGGATACCGGTACCCGCCCACGAGGTATCCCACGGTATCCGCGGTGGCGTAGCCGAAGGCCACCAGCTGGAGGTCGCCCCCCGGCTGCTGATGCGAGGCCTGGATCGCGGCGGTACCCCGGGCCGGCAGCCGTCCGCTGGGCAGGATGAACCCGTCGGCCGTGAACACCTTGGCCAGCGCGGTTCCGTCGCCGGCCTTCCAGGCGGCCTCGTAGTCCCGGAGCACCCGCGACAGCTCGGGTGGCAGGGTCACGGTTGGGAGCGGCCAGCTCGGCGCGGCCTGCGCCGCCGCGCAGCCGGCGGTGGCCAGCAGCGCGGTGGCGGTCAGGGCGGTCAGCGTCCGCCGGCAAAGCGTCGAAGCGGTCATCGTGGTCGTCCGGTCCAGAGGTCGTTGATGATCAACCACCGGCCATCGACCTTGGCCAGGTGGACGTAATCGATGAAATCCCATGACACCACCCGGGCCGACGCGGCGGTGCCCTGCAGGTCGAACAGGGTAACCTCGAGCAGGCGGCGGTCGGCCGGCTGCGGGGTTCGACCGCGGGTGGCGCGGACCATGGCCATCGCTCCCATGTGGCCGAAGCGGGACCGGCCACTCTGGTCGGCACTGACGTTCCGCTTGGCCAGGTCCGGATGGAGGACCTGCTCCATCAGGGCCGCGTCGCCGTCGTACCAGGCCTTCACGTAATCCGCCGCCGCGGCTCGGGCCGCCGTCGAGTCGGCGGCCGTCTGGGCGAACGATCCTCGGGCCCCGATCAGCAGCAGGGCCACCGTCAATCCCGCGATGCGCATCCCCGTCGTCCTTGAATTGAATGTCGTTCGAAGATCGGAGGTTCCCATCGACGGGCAATCCGCCTGGGCCGAGCCGGCCCCGCCCGGGGCCCAGCTGGCCGGGGCCGAGGGGTCAGCGCAGGAGGGCTCGGAGCTTGGCGCTCTGGGTCCGGCTCGACGTCAGGCGGGTCCCGTCGCGCAGCGTCAGGACGTACTCGCCGTGGAAGTACGGTTCGACGGTGGCGATCCGTTCGAGGTTGACGATCGCGCCGCGGTGGACCCGGGCAAATCGGTCGGGATCGAGCCGAGCCTCGAGGCTTCGCAGCGGCTCGCGGAGCAGGTGAACCGCCTGGCCGACGTGGAGGCGGGCGTAGTTGCCGCGCGCCTCGATCCAGTCGATCTGCTCCACCGGCACCAGCGACACCGTCGAGCCGAGCCGGGCGGCCAGCCGCGCCGGGAAACCCCGCACCCGGCGAAGTTCGGTCAGCAGGCGGTCCACCTCGGTGAGCCGGCTCGCGTCGGGCTGGGCCACCCGGGCCCGCGCGCGGCTCAGCGCCTCGTCGAACCGGCCGGGATTGACGGGCTTGAGGAGATAGTCGATCGCGTTGACCTCGAACGCCTGGATCGCGTACTCATCGTAGGCGGTGACGAACACGACGGCCGGGCGATGATGGGGCGCCAGCGCTTCGAGCACGCCGAAGCCGTCGAGTTCGGGCATCTGGATGTCGAGGAAGGCCAGGTCCGGGGCCAATCGGGCCAGGGTCGCGACCGTCTCACGTCCGTCGCCGCACTCGGCCACGAGGCTCAAGTCGGGGTGCTCGGTCACCAGGGAGCGGAGCCGTTCCCGAGCCAGGGGCTCGTCGTCGGCAATGACCACGCGAATCACGCGGCCACCTCGACGGCGGGAGCCACCGGCGTCAGGTGGAACGGCAGCGTCATCGTGGCGAGCGACCCGCCGTCGGGATGCGCCGTCAACGTCAGGCCGGCGCTGGGTCCGTACAGCTCGGTCAGTCGCCCGCGGGTGGTGCCGAGCCCGACGCCTTCCCGGACGGCGTCGGCGGCCGGACCGTAGCCGTCGTCGCGCACCGAGAGTTCGAGCCGGTCGCCGACGCGGCGGGCCTGGATTCGGACCAGACCCGCGTCCGCCCGCCGGGCAATGCCGTGCTCGAACGCGTTCTCCAGCAGCGGCTGGAGCGAGAGCCCGGGGACCAGCGCCGGGAGCGTCTCGGGCGCGAGATCCCGCACGACGGCGACCCGGTCGCCGAACCGCGCCTGGGCGATCGCCAGGTAGTCGTCGAGCAGGGCCATCTCCTCCTCGAGCGTCACCTCGTGGCCCGGCCGGCCGTGCAGGGTCTTCCGGAGCAGCGTGCTCAGGTGGCCGATCATGGTGTCGGCGGCCCGGGGGTCGCGATGCACCAGGGTCGAAATGGCCTGGAGGGTGTTGAAGAGGAAGTGAGGATGGAGCCGGGCGGCGAGGGCGTTCAGGTGCGCTTCGGACAGGCGGGCCTGGAGCCGGGCCGTCAGGACCTCGCGTTCCCGGGCTTTCCGCTGGAACTCGATCGCGTGGATCGCGGCCACCAGGCACCAGAAGGCGATGTTCTCGGAAATGAATCCGGAGGTCAGCAGCCGGCCGACCGGAGGCAGCTCGAAGCCGAACACCCGGACCATCGTGTTCCACTCGATCAGGAACTTGAGCGTCGAGGCGATGGCGCAGAGCGCCAGATGGAAGGGCAGGTGTCGGAGCCAGTCGCGGGCGTCGACCGGAAATCGGCGGACCGCCCAGAAGAGGAGCGGCGTGAAGACGGCGCAGCTGTACCAGTTGACGAGATTGCCGACGACGAGCCGATCCCAGTAGATCGGCCGGTCCTCGAGGCTCAGTCGGACCACGGTCTGGCTGGCGCTGAGGACGGCCAGCATCGTCCAGATCGCGAAGCCGGCAAGCCATCGCCTGGCTCGGGTGCTCATGGCCGAAATGTCACGCGGCTGGGGCCAGGCGGGAAGGCAACTGGGCCGGACTGGCCGAAAAGCGGGATGAACGGGCTTCGGGCCGAGGGGTCAGTCCGCCCGGGGTGCCCGCCACCCGTCGGTGATCCGCGCCGCCCGGAAGAGCCCGTCGGCCGCTTGGAGCAACTTGCCCCGGAGCCGCGGGGGGTAGTCCGGGTGGCGCTCGAGAAACCGCGCCACGGTGTCGGCCGCCGCGGCCGACTGGTGGCCGCCCAGGGTGGCGTTGAACCAACCGAGCGGGAAGAAGATGTCGCCGGTCCGTTGAATCTCGATCCCCAGGTCGAGGCTTGGCCGGACCAGGCCGAGCGCGCTTTGGGCACGGAGCGGATGGTTGAGCGCTCCCATGACGTCGAGCACCCAGTTCTCGCGGCGCCGATTCTCGAGCGAGGCCAGGCTTCGAAACACCGAGTCGCGGACGGCCGGGTTGCCGCTCAAGGCCGGTCGGACGAATCGGAACCGGGCGAGGCGATCCGGGTTGGTGATCCGCCGCTCCTGTTCGGCCAGGATCGAATCGGCGCCCGGCACGCCCCGGATGGCCAGGGCCTCGGCCAGGTCGACGTACTGCGCCTCCATCAGAGGGAGCCCGGCCGGGGTCTCGTCCTTCCGCCAGATCCGCTCCAGCCGCGCCACTCCGTCGGGCGTCAGCGTGGTGGCCACGATCGCGCCGAAGAAGGCGCCTTTGCGGCCCGGGGTGGTGGCCCGATCCAATCCGGTCCAGAAGGCGGCCTCCACCCGCGGGGCCAGCGCCGTTCGCTCGGCGTCAGGGAGGAACCGCCAGTATCCGGCCCCGATCAGGCCGACGAGCTGCAGCGAGACCAGCTCGGCCGGTTCGGCGGGGAGTGCGGCCAGGGCCGCGTCGAGGAACCGCCCCGGCGGGAGCGCGCCGTCGAGGACCTCTTCCCAGAGCGTCTGCCAGCCGGCCGAGCGGGCCACCGCCGTCGGAAGCCGACCGATCTCGGTCAGCAGCGTGCGACGGCTGGTCGAGTCGAGTTGGAATCGACCGTACCCAACGCCATCGGCTCCGGGCAGCACGAACCCGCCCCGCGGAGCGCCAGCGATCAGCGCTCGGGGACCGCGGAGCGCCACCTGGCGCATCACGACCGAATCCGGTCCGCCGAATGCCACCCCGATCGGCTGGGCCCAGCGGAGGTTCCGTCCCGGCACCGGGTCGGCCTGGCTCACGACCAGGCCGGAGTCGACCCATTCGGTGGTGATGGTGGGCCGGCCCGGTTCCTCGACCCACGCCCGGCTCCAGGCGGCC
>JAEUJH010000704.1 GCA_016794825.1 Gemmatimonadota bacterium | reverse complement strand
CGGCTGCCCGACCTTTGCCGTCATGGAGTTCGCGGGCCACTGATGCGGGTCGGCGACCGGTGGTACCGCACCATCTGGCCGGGCGACGACGGCTGGTCGGTCATGATCATCGATCAGACCGCGTTGCCCGCCGCCCTGACGGTCCGTCGGCTGACCGACGTCGATCAGGTGGCGGAGGCGATCGTCACGATGCGGGTCCGCGGCGCCCCGTTGATCGGCGTGACCGCGGCGTACGGGGTTGCCCTGGCGCTCCGGTCCGATCCGGGCAATGCCGCGTTCGACTCGGCGATCCGGCTGCTGGCCGGCACTCGACCGACCGCGGTCAATCTCCGCTGGGCGCTCGATCGGGTCGAGGCGGAGATCCGGGCCCATCCGCCGGAGGGTCGCGCGGCGGCGGCCTATCGCCTGGCCGCCGCGATGGCCGACGACGACGTGGAGGTCTGCCGCCGGATCGGCGAGTACGGAGAGGGACTGATTCGGGAACGGTGGGAATCGCTGGGCCGGAGTCGGCCGGTGCAGATCCTGACCCACTGCAACGCCGGCTGGCTCGCTACCGTCGACTGGGGCACCGCGCTGGCGCCGATCTACCGGGCCCACGACGCTGGCATTCCAGTCCACGTCTGGGTCGACGAGACCCGGCCGAGGAATCAGGGACTGTTGACGGAGTGGGAACTGGGGTGTCACGGCGTGCCGCGCACGGTCGTGACGGACAATGCCGGGGGACACCTGATGCGCACCGGACGAGTCGATCTCTGCCTGGTCGGGACCGACCGCACCACCCGCAATGGCGACGTCGCCAACAAGATCGGGACCTACCTCAAGGCGCTCGCCGCGTTCGACAACGGCGTTCCGTTCTACGTCGCGGCCCCGTCGTCGAGCATCGACTGGAGTCTGGCGGACGGCGGGGCCGTCCCGATCGAGGAGCGCACCGGGCGGGAGCTTGGCCTGTCGGACGACATCCCGGTCATGAATCCGGCGTTTGACGTCACGCCGGCGCGGCTGGTCACGAAACTGGTGACGGAGCGGGGCGTCGTTGCGGCGTCGGCGCCCGATCTGGCGGCTCTCTTTCCCGAGGGTTCCCGGGGGAGCGTCGCGAGCGGGCCGTCGAGCACGGGTCGATCATGAGCGACAGGATGGAGCGGGACCAGATCATCGACGCGGCGCGCCGGACGGTGGCGCTCGGGTTGACTCACGGAACCTCGGGCAACGTGAGCGCCCGAGTGGGTGACGGGATGGCCATCACGCCGAGTGGCCTCGACTACGGACTCCTGGAGCGTGAGGACCTGGTCGTCATGGATCTCGACGGGACCGTGGCGGCCGGTCAGCCCCGGGTCCCCTCGAGCGAATGGCGGATGCACGCGGCGATATACCGGGCCCGGCCCGAGGTTCGCGCCGTCGTGCACGGCCACTCGCCGGCGGCCACCGCCGTGGCGTGTTTCGGCCGAGACATCCCGCCGTTTCACTACATGATTGCCGTGGCCGGGGGCGACTCCATTCGATGCGCTCCCTACGCACCCTTCGGCTCGGACGCGCTGGCCGCCCTGGCGGTCGAGGCCCTGACGGATCGGTGGGCCTGCCTGCTGGCCCACCATGGCCTGCTGGCGGCCGGGACCACCATGGATCAGGCGCTGGCCGTCGCGAGCGAGACCGAGTTCCTGGCGGACCTGTTCCTGCGGCTCCTCCCGCTCGGCGAGCCGCGGCTGCTGTCGGCCGGGCAGCTTGCCGACGTGCTGGAACGGTTCCGTCACTACGGCCAGCGCGGGCGCGGCGCCTAGCGCCGGGCTTGCCTCCGGATTGCCGTCGCCGCCAACTTGCCGACTCTCCCCTCACTCCGGTCACTCATGCGCGTCGCCTGCTCGATCCTGCTCGTCGGAGTCATCGCCGCCTGTTCCGGGGGGTCCGGCCCCGCCGGCATCACGATCACCAACGTGCGGATCATCGACGGCACCGGTGGCCCGGAACGGACCGGCGCCGTCCGGGTGCTCGGCGATTCGATCGTGGCCGTCGGTGAGGTGAGCCCGGCGCGCGGTGATTCGGTGATCGACGGCGGTGGCCTGGCGCTCGCGCCCGGGTTCATCGATACCCACAGCCACCACGACTGGGGCCTGACCCGGACGCCGGACGCGCTGGCCGCGGTGAGTCAGGGCATCACCACGATCATCGCGGGGCAGGACGGGGGGCATCCGATGCCGCTGGCGGCGGCGATGGACACGCTGGTCCGCAACCCGCCGGCGCTCAACGTGGCGTTCTACGCCGGACACGGGACGATCCGCTCCGCCGTCATGGGCGACGACTTCAAACGCCCGGCTCGCCCCGAGGAAGTCGATTCGATGACCCGGCTCCTCGAACGGGAACTCGCCGCCGGGGCGCTCGGT
>JAEUJH010000619.1 GCA_016794825.1 Gemmatimonadota bacterium | reverse complement strand
CTCGTCCGCCTCGAGCAGGCCCGGCCGGCCGAGGCGGAAGCGGCTTTGCGCGAGGCGGTCGATCTGTGGAAGCCGATGCCGGACGACCATCCCGACAAGGCCCACCTGCGCGGCCTGCTTGGCGTGGCCATCGCGCGTCAGGGTCGGGACGGCGAAGCCGAGCCGCTCCTGGTGGCCAGCCGCAAACTCCTGGCCGAACGGGAGCCCGGCCGCACTCGGGTGGCGATGATCACCCGCGCGCTGGTCGAGCTCCTCGAACGAACCGGTCGGGCCGACGAGGCGGCCAGCCTCGGCGGCCCTGGAACCTGACGTTTACGGCAGCGCCGCCCCCACGAACACTCGGGTGGTCGACTCCGGAATCACCACCACCACATCCGCGCGGGTATCCTGACTCACGAGTCCGACGTGGACCCGTGCGGCCAGCCAGTTGACCGGGTCGGTCAGCGACTGCCCGGCGGTCGCGAGGCTGATCGTTCCGGCGTTGCTCAGGCCCACCCGGATGTCGAGCCGGTCAGCCGCGCGCCGAGTCCACACGATGTCCGTCACGCCGTCGTCGTTCAGGTCGCCGAGGGACGGGTCGAAGCCGAGCGTCGCGGTGCCCAGATCGATGCCGGCCAGCTGACTCCAGGTGCCGTTGCCGAGGCCCCGGAACCGATGGATGAAGTTGACGTCGCTGGTCTTGTTCCAGTACAGGTCCGGAATCTGGTCGCCATCGAAGTCCGCCAGGAGCACGCGGTACGGTGTCCAGCAGCACCCGGTCGAATGGTCGCGGGCGGCCAGGAAGTTGATCCCGGTGGCTGTCCGAAGGCCGACGTAGGTCCGATTCGGACTGGCCGCGCCGGGGACGTTGCTCCACACGAAGTCGTCCAGCCCGTCCCGGTTCAGGTCGGCCAGTTGCAGCGCGTAGGGACTCCAACCGGTCAGGCCGCCTGGGTAGTCGAGCGGTGCGCCGGGGGCGTCGAAGGTGCCGTCGAGCTCGGAGGGGAGGATGTAGCTACGGTTGGCCACGCCCGCGGCGAGTGAGTTGAACACGAGATCGGCGCCCGGGAGGGCGTCGAATCGACCGAGGTGCGCCTGGTAGCCGGTGCCCCAGTTGGCGGCGCCGAACTGCTGCACCGGGAGGAACCGGAAGCTGCCATTGGCCTCGGTGACCGCGGTGTAGAGGGTGTTGGTGACGTTGATCCGGCTCCAGAGGAGATCGGCGCGACCGTCGCCGGTGATGTCGCCCACCAGGAAGCGATAGTTGGCCCAGCCCTCGGGGGCCGGCGGGCCCGGGTGGACGGTCACCTTGGGAGTTCCGAATCGGCCGGTGGCGTCCGCGAGTGCCACGGCAATGGTATTGCCGGTCGGGGCCAGGTGATTCCAGATCAGGTCGTCGCGACCGTCACCACTGACGTCCGCCAGGACGGTCTGGTACGGCGAGGGCACCGGCGCGGCGATCCGCTGCTCGGGAAGGAAATGGAGTTCGCCGGCCATCCGGGTCACTTCGGTGCAGGTCTTGACGGTGAAGTCGGTGACTTCGCTGACCCGGGCCACGCTCCCGTCGCTCAGGTTCTTGAACTCGTAGGCGATCGGCACGGCCGTCGACAGCGGAGCGCTCGACGTGAAGTAGGAACGCCAATCACCGCTCCGGATCATGGCCGCCGTGGCGGAGTCGGCGCCGCCCATCGAAAAGACCTCGATCTCGGACTGACTCAGGATGTTCTTCTGGCGGGCGGTCAGCGTGGCGGCCGCGCCCTGGCCGAGCGCGTTGTAGCTGGCCTGGATCAGGCCCCGCAACTCGCTGGCCGAGGCACTGGCCTTGAGGGTGAACATCATGGTCCGGCCGTAGGAAATTCGGGAGACGTAGATCGGCAGATTGTCCGGACCCAGCCGCCCGAGGGCGACTTGCTCGTCGAGTTTGGCCTTGGTGAACGCGGAAGAGAAGAACCCGGCTGGCGTCTGCGGCGGAGCCACGACCACCTCGAACATCCGCTGATGGAACTGAGCGCTCACGGTCGACTGGCTGGCCCGGCGCGACAAATCGGCCTGGGTCCGGGCTCGCCACCCGAGGTACCGACCCGAGAGGCCGACGCCGAGCGCGAACTGCTGCTCGGCGCTGATGGTCTCGACCCGGAAGAAGCTGGTCGCGCCGGTGTTGAGGTTCTGCGCCACCGCGTTGCCGATCATCTCCCCGATCGCGGCGCCCACGTTGGCCTGGTTGACGGTCCGAACGGTCCGGAAGTTCTGCCCCGTCGGCAGGCTCGGGATCGAGACGTTGATCGAGTCCCGCTCGGCAATCGTGAGCGGCAGCAGGTTGCCACCGCCGTCCCGGTGCGACTTGCCCTGGATCAGGGCTCCCGGCCAGAGGATGTCGGTCGGGGGACTGTACATCACCAGGTCCACCGGGGTCTTGGTGGTCCGATAGGGGGTCGTGTCACAGGCGTAGAGCACGTTCTCCCGGATGTCGTACTTCTCGGGCACATCCGTGGCCACGCTGTCGGCCTCGACCCGCTCCTCGAAACCGGCCGGAGCGGCCACCGGGCTCGGGTCGGCATCGGCCTTGGGCGGGGAAAAGGCCGCCCAGGAGGGCAGCGAGCCGAGGTACTGGCCAACCTCCTGCGAGGGCGGTGGCGGGGGGGGCGGCGGCGGATCTCCGTCGTCGGTCGGGGTCGAGCAGGCGGCGAGGGCCAGAATCAGGGTCAGAGCGGGGGTGCGCCTCACGGGAGCCTCCAAGTCGTTTCGAGGACCGGCCGGATGGCCGTCAACCTCGAAAGCGACGTTGGGGGCTCGATTCTATCAGCGGCCGGGCCGACCCCGGCCGGAGGGCCTGGGCGGCCTGGGGTCCGCTACCGCTCGCGGGACCAAAGGAGGAGGATCCCGCAGAGCGTTCCGGTGGGGGTGAACTGGATCGGCGCTTCGACCGGCCGGCGGTACACCTCGACGGCGCCGAGCATTGAAACGGGATACTGGTTGAGATCGTCACCGAGGCCTGGAAGGTCGATGCCGTCGAGCCAGACGCCCATCACGCAGCGGGTCGACGCCCGCAGGAAGGTCGGGCTCTCGGTCCCGATCGCGAAAGTCTGATTGTTGTCCCCGTGGTACACCTCGACACCGAGCTCTCGCAGCAGGTCGGCTAGCGAGCGGTGCTCGTTGTCGCGCAGTTGGTCCGGGGCGAGGTACCGCCCTAGGCCGGACCGACGGCGCTGTTCGAACTCTTCCATCCGGGCCGAACGGCGAGGCCGGGCGGTGGCGAAGATTGGCTCCAGTTCAGGAACCCATGCTTCGAGGCTCAACTCGAGGATCAGGCTGTCGGCTGCCTCGACCCGCAAGGGAGCCACCGCGCTGATGAAGCCGATCCGACGGACGCGGAACTCGTGGTTGCCGAGTGGAATGTTGCTCAATCGGAAGAAGCCCGAGTCGCCCGTCATGGTTCGCAGGCCCAGGTTCTCGATCAGCACCTCAGCCTGGCCGAGCGGCAGCTGACTTTGAGCGGCCCGAACGTGCCCCTTGATGACCGCCTGGGCTCCCAGCCGCCCCGGTTGGCTCGCCGCCACAATCAGCGCCATCGAGGCGAATACCACGGGGCGGTGGCGCGAGGTCATTCGGGTGACGGGCCGGTTCGTGGTCGTCTTGGAGTCACTCGGATGACGCTCCTGTTGGGCGAGACATGATCGTCACGCGGCGTTCCGGGTTGGACGCCACCTCGACCACTGACCACCCAAGCCGGCGGTAGAACGCCTCCTGCCCTGGCGTGAGCAGGTACACGGTGGCGGCCCCCGTCTTGCCGGCCACCTCGACCGCCCGAGCCACCAGCCGACTACCCACGCTCCGCCCGCGCCACGCCGGCGCCACGAACACACTGGCCACCCAAGGCGTGAACTGCTTCCATTCCGGGAGGTCCTCGACCAGCAGGCTGGCCGAGCCGATCACCTCGGTACCCTCGAGCGCCACCAGCGTGGTGGGGATGGTGGCCCGGCCGGTGTGCAGGGCCAGCTCCTGCCGCGCCGTCTCGTAACTCCACTCCGGAATCAGCTCGCGCCACTCGTCGTAGTGCCACCGCGCGAGCGGGTCGATGGCCTCCGGATGGTCCGCCAGAAACTCGATCCGCATCCGGAGAAGATACTCGCTATCGGTCGACCCGGAGGCGGATGATCGCGGGGCGTCCGTCCTCGCCCTCGGCGACGGCGTAGATCGCCCCGCGGCCGAAGAACTGCCCGCTCCATTCCTGGATCGCGACCGGTGTCACCAGGCGGCCGAGCCAGGCGCCGTCCGGCCCCATCACGTCGAAGGTGGTTCGGGTCGAGTCGCTCCCGATCATCCGGCGGACCCAGACGTTGCCGTCCAGGTCGACCTGGAGCGTGGTGTAGGCCGGGGCCTGGGTCGGGACGTCTTCGAGCCGGGCGATCGTCCGCGCGGTGGCCTCGCCCACCATGTCCTTGGTGTTCTTGACCATGCTCTCGACCTCGGCGCGCCGGGTCGACTCGGGAATCGGGTCGGGAGTCCAGGCTCGGGTGATGATCACCGTGGTGTCCTCGCCGGACGGGCTCCGGAGCAGCTTGAACTCGCCGGTCCAGCCCGCGACGAATCCGCCCTCCGGATGGAACGTCGACGCGAAGCGCGGGGTCAACGGGACCGTGGTCGACATCATGCTCTGCTGTTTTCCGTCCTTGCCCTTGGAGACGAACACCCATTCCCTGGTGTCCTTCCGCCGGGTCGGGATGAAGAGCGTGTCGATCACGGTGCCGTCGACGCGGTAGCGGGTGTAGGCGTTGCCGCGGGATTCGCCGGCGCTGTCGGGCCGGATCCAGGTCGGGATGTAGATCCGGTCGGCCGCGTCGATGGCGACGTCGTTCCAGAAGCAGCACGACGACACCCAGCTCCGGACGAACGTCCCGGTGGTGTCGAAGACCGTCGTCCGCGATTGCTGGGGATCGTGCACCACCACCGTGGCGCCCCGTACCGCCAGGAACGCCACCCGGAACTCGCCGGGGCCGCTCCCTTCGCCGCCGATCGTCCGGACCAAGGCGCCGGTCGAGTCGAACACCTTGATGATGGCGGGTTTCCGGTCGACGACGTAAATCCGGCCGAACCCATCGACCCCGATCGCGCCCGGCTCGACCAGCTCGCTGGTCGTCCCGTCCTCGCCCTCGATCCGGAGGGTCTCGACCAACTTCCAGGCCCGGCTGGAATCGGCCCAGCCGGTCGGCCGGTCACTGTGGACTCGAATGACGCCGGAGGGCAGGGTGTCGACGGTGGCCAGCGGTCGGTCGGCGGCATCGCCTCGGGCGCAGGCGGTGCCGAGGCTGAGGCCGGCCATGGCGAGCACGGGGCCGATGGCCCGGACGGGTCGGATGGTCATCGAGATCTCGGTGGTTGGGCGCCGCACCCTTAGACGCTCCGGTCCTTGCCGGGGTTGCTCGGGCGCCGGTCTTGCTCGCTCGCCGGCTCCGGAAGATCACGATCCCGCATCGAGGCTAGCCGCCGCCCGATTGACCTCGGAGGGATTCGAGCTGCTGGTCGAGGTCGGCCGGCAGACCGAGGCCATCGGCCAGGTCGGCCAGCGACTCCTCGTGGCGCCAGACCCATTCGAGCACCGAGAGTTCGCCCGCCAGGGCCCGGCGCTCCTCTTCCTCGTGGAGCGCCATCTCGAGCGCCAGCCGGACCTCGGCGTGGAGCGTCGTGATCCGGCTCTCGATGTTGTCGAGCGGCATCCGGACCAGGTGCGACCGGGAAAAAGTCCGGAACGCCGCCTCGGGCCCGCCGGCCGCCTCGAGCCACCGAACCGCCTCGGCCACCCGGGACTGATCGCCGCCGAGGGGATTGACCTTGGGGAGCATCAGGCTGGCGGCCAGCCGCGCTTCCTGCCCGTAGAGGATGGCCCAGTTGGGGTCGTACTCCCGACCGAAGCGGAGCCAGTCGTAGCCGTCGAGGCGCTTCAGATGCTGGACCATGATGGCCCAGCCGTTGGGGTCGGTGTCGTCGCGGATGAGGAGCGCGCCCCGGATCTGTTCGGCTGACAGTTCGAGTTCGCGGTTGCCGCTCAGCTGGATCCGGAGGTCGGGCCGCCGCATCAGGTAGTAGATCGCGCCTAACGCTCCCGCCGCCAGGGCCAGCGGCGCCACCGGACCCACCGTGGCCGCCAGCACCGGCCCCGCCACCAGCAGCCCCGGCGTGCCGACCACCCGGGCGGCCCGGCGGACCACCCGCTGGCTGTGGCGACGGAGGAAGGTCTCGCCGTAGCGCCAGGCCGCGAACTCGGGCCGGAGCGGCTTCCCGATCCGGACCAGATCGAGCCCGGCCGGCAGTCGAGCCAGTCCGATGTTGTCGGTCGAGACCCGGACCTGCGTGGCCCGGAACCGCCGCTCACAGTCCTCGATCGTTTCCCAGCGTTCCTCGAACGGGGTCAGGTTCCACCGGGCGCAGGCCCGGCAGACCACCCAGAGGCGGCCTTTGGCGGGGTCGAACGCGATCCGTCGGCCCACGGGCAGACGTTCCAACTCGGGATTCTGGCCGAACGGCGACTGACAGAAGAGGCAGTGCGAGTACACCGGTGCCCCTTGGCGTGGGGACCCATACGGTGCGACACGGAGCGTGGGGGGACAAGATGGCGGGGCGGTTCGTCACCCGAATGCAATCGTCCTGTAATACACCCCCCGGATTGGGGGGTGTTGCGGAAAACCCTATCTCAGCCGGACATTGGAACTGGGGAGGTGAACGGAATGGAACTCCGTCGCTTGCTCGTCGCGCTCGGCCTGGTGGGCGTGGCTGGTGGCGTCCAAGCCCAGGCAAACTCGGAACCCGTGGTTCGAGGTCGGGTCGTCGCGACGGACGGTCTAGCCGTCGCCGCGGCCGAGGTCGGGCTGGTCGATAGCCCGGTTCGGGCAACGACCGACAGCGCCGGCCGGTTTCTGCTTCGGGTCCCGTCTCCCGGTGCGTATGCCGTGTTCGCGCGAGCCATCGGCTTCCAGCCCGAGACCCGAACGATCGTCATTGGGGCCGGCGGTACCGATGAGCAGGTTTTCGTGCTCGTCCCCAGTGCCGCAATTTTGCCCGACCTGGTGGCTGAGGCCCGGTGGGCCAAGCCGGGCCGCTTGGCTCACACGACCGAGTACGACGCCTTCTATTTCCGCCGCCGTCAGGGCTTCGGGACCTTTCTGACCCGCGAACAGATCGACCGATCCACGGCGTTCCGCACCTTCGAGCTGCTTCGGGGCATTTCGGGTGTCCAGGTCGCCTGGAATCCCCCCGGTGTTCCCGGAACCACGGTGCGGTTCTCCCGTTGCCTCGACTTCCCGCCAAGGATCAGCGTTTGGGTCGACGGCCAGAAGATCCCGTTCCGGGCGCCGGCGCCTCCCCCAGGCGCGGGCCGCGCTCTGACGCCGGAGGAGGCGGCCCGGGGCGGCGCTTCTCTCGAGGAAGTTCTCGCCTGGCGATCCGCCACCTGGAGTCAGTGGCTCGAGCTGTTCGACTTCGTTCGGCCAGCCGACATCGAGGCCGTCGAGGTCTTTCGAGGTATCGGCCAGATCCCGGCCGAGTTTCGCGACGACAGCTGTGCCGCCGTTGCCATCTGGACCAGGGAAGGCGGGAAAGCCCCGCCTCCGGCCGACCGCTAGCTCGCTCGGATGTAGTGACAGCCGGCCTGCTCGGCCCGGATCACCGCGAAGATCCCTGACGGCAGCACCACCACGCCCGGCACCAGGTTGGCCAGCACTTTTTCCCGGGCGGGCTTCGGCTCAAGCTTGTCTTTCTTCGCCACCATCGACACCAGCCGGAACAGGGCCAGATTGCACGCCAGCGCAATCGCGCCGCGTCCCATCAACCCGTCCATCGAGCCGTCCGGCCAGATCAAGCTGTACTTGGCGCCCCGCGGGTTGCTGGTGCTCAGGAACGGATTCCGGCGCGCCGGCTTGCCGGTTTCC
>JAEUJH010000610.1 GCA_016794825.1 Gemmatimonadota bacterium | reverse complement strand
TTCCCCTCGACGCGGGCCCTCAAGAAGACCCTGGTACAGTACATCAAGCTGCATAACGAGACCTGTCAGCCGTTCGTGTGGCGGTATCGCGACCCCACCCGCCGCATGCGTGCTACATCCATTTCACCTACGGGCCACTAGAGGCCCATCAGCCGGAGCAGTTGGGCGCGGTCACTATCGTACCGGTGGGCCGTGTCGGCGTTAACAGCACGCCCGTTGAGGACCATCAGGGGGAACCTAGCCGAGGCGGCTCTGAGCCCCCCGGCCCCGATTACCGCCTTGGCGAATCCGGCCGCGATGTCGGCGACCCGGAGGCGAACCTCGGCACGGTCATCCATCTCCCGAATGAATCCGCCGCTTTCGAGTATCCGCCCATACGAAAGAGTGCGAGCAACGGAGGCGACCGAATACCGCAGCGTTTCCACCGCCTGGGTGACGTCCGACTCGCCGTTGTCAAAAATGATGCGAGCGGAACCGAGCCGATCGAGGGTCCGAAGGGCCTGAGGTCGCGCCCAAACGACGTCGGCATCGGATCCTGGCTCGGCGTCGCGAAACCCACCAAGCCGCAGGATCTGCGAACTCCCGGCGAACTTCGTGATTTTCGAGAGGTTTACACCGAGTTGGTTGACGACCGACCTCCGAAGGCTGTCTCCAAGAGGGGCGCTGATGGTGAGACCATCGAGCCGCCGGATGGGCATGAACTCAGCCTCGTGCACGAGACGCTCGATCTCCCCGATGACCGAAGTGTCGAGCATCCGTTCCGACGCCCACTCCCTCAGTTGGCGACCGAGCCGGACAAGGCTCGGGCTCGCTGTTTTGGCCGTGCCCGCGAGAAGCCGGACCAGGAGCGGGCTGGTCCGGTTCTCGCGAGCGAGGTCGATGTCGATCCTTCGAAACGATGCAGCGGGATCGGCAATGATGATCGCGGCGGTTTGGAGGCCCTCCCGGATCCTGGCCAACTCGCTGCTCGTCCCCGTTAAGACGGGCCCGGCAACGGTTTCCCACTTCATCTGTCCACGGGAGCGGGCCAATCGCTCAAGGTCGTGAATCCACGGCCGATCGAGGTCGCGGCCGATTACAGCCCGGACGTAGATGTAGGGTTCGGCGGGCTCGTTGGACGCGAGCATCGGCCGCCGAATCGTGGTTCCATCGGTAAACGAGTCGCCTCGATAGTCGTCCTGTTCGCTCATTCCTGGGGCCCTCCACCTCTCGAGCTATCCGATTGCGCACGGATTGCCCGCTTCCAGACCCGACCTGCGACGAGGCCTCCCGAGCTGGGGAGGCCATGTCGTTGTCCGGCAACCACTTGTTATCAGAGCGGGCGACCGGGCTCGAACCGGCGACATTCAGCTTGGGAAGCTGACGCTCTACCAACTGAGCTACGCCCGCGGGATTTTCGAGGGCAGAAAGATGGTTCCACCCCCGAAGCCAGGCAAGAGGCGGCCCCGGCGCATGGCCGGGGCGCGCCCCCGTGAACTACTTCTGCCGGTACCGCCAGCCGGCGATGTCGGCGCCCTTCATTTCGACGCTGAAGCTGTGGCTCGCGCCCGGCTGGAGCAGCGGGATCTGCAGTTCCTTGCTCTCGACCACGGTCCCGGCGGCGGTGACGAACTCGACCACC
>JAEUJH010000555.1 GCA_016794825.1 Gemmatimonadota bacterium | reverse complement strand
CCCGATCGAGCTCCAGATGCGGAGCCGGGCGGTCCAGGCCGCCCGGCGTGAGCCGCCGCCGGAGCCGTTCCTGCCCAAATCCGGCTACATCGGCCCGGTGGCCGGGATGACCGGCGGCGGGCTGGCCTGGATCGTCGGCTCGCTCCTCTTTACCGACCTGGGCGACGTACTCGCCAGCCACGGGGCCCTCGACATCGCCGTCATGGCCCTGGTCGGCGCCCTGATCGGGGCCGCGGTGCTCGGCATGGCCGCCTCGGTCCGGGCCGAAGGGGTCGGGAGCCTGGGCGGACTGCTGCTGGCCGTGCCGCCGGACTGGGCGGGTCGCGGCAGAGCTTCATCGTGGCCCGGCTGATCGTCTGGGGGCTGTCGGGCGGGTTGATCGGCCTCCTGCCAGGCCTCCGGTGGGTCGGGCGGGACCGGCTCCGGGCGGTCGAGGGGCTCCTTCATGGGTTAGGCGCCGGCGTGTTGGACGGGCTGGTGTCGCATGCGCCCCAGTCAGTCGCGGATGCGAAGGGCGAATAGACCGCCACCGCGAGCGCCGGCGAGTGCATTGTTTGCGGCCACGAAGATGATTCCTTGGTGGTACGTTGCAGGGGTGCTGAAATAGAGTTCCTTTGCCCGACCTCCGAACTGGTAAAGGCGCGCGCCATCCGCGCCGAAGCCGTAGATCACGCCAGGGATCAGGAACGCCTGATCCGCCCCGGTCGTGACCGGGCGGACGATCGCCGAACCAACGTTCGCCTGCCACTCCGTGGCACCCGACGCCAGCGACAGGCCCCGAACCACGCCGTTCCATGTCGCGGTTATCGCGACGTTGCCGAGCAAGGCGACGCCAGCGCTATGGCCTTCCTCGCCAAAAGTACGCTGCCATCGAACCGTGCCAGTCTGGCGATCTGCCGCCACAATGGTGCCGTGGAGCCCCGCCGCGATGACCAGGTCGCTCGAGACGGCCGGCCGCGCAATGACGCCGTTGTGAAGGGGGCGGGCGGTGTCGCCGACCCACGTTTTCCAAAGGACCGCCCCGGTTGCGGCATCGACCGCCCAAAGGTGCCCGACGCCGAGTCCATTCGGCGGCTCGACAACGCGACGGCCGCCGAGGTAGACAACTCCACCGACCACGACGGGAGAAAAAAGCTGCTCATCGAGATCAACACGCCAGCGCTGGGCGCCGGTCGCCAGGTCGATCGAGTACAAGTAGCCCTCGGCCCCCCCGGTCGAGATCACCGCGTCCCCGGCGAGAGCAAGTGAACTCGTCGCGCTAAACTCGGAGCTAGGTGCAAAGGTCCATCGAATTGCACCTGTCTTGCGATCCAGGGCGAACAGATCCCAACCGGAGACCAAGATGAACTCCGCACTCCGCACGATTGTGCCCTTGTCGGGAAATGCCCCGAAGACTCCGCCGGGAACCGGGCCCGGCAACTGTTGCGACCATAGACGAGACCCGTCTTCGGGCCGGAGGGCGACAACGCGACGGTCCTCGAGCGTAAAGACAACCAGACTGTCGTCGGCGTAGGGTTGCTGATAACTCGCGTTGGTCTCGTTCACTGACCAGACCACGTCAGTCTCTCGGTCGCCAGGCTTGAACAGTCCACACGATGCCATGGACACACCGACGACCGCCATCCCGCCGACCACGACGGCGAGGTGGCGGCGCAGGCGGCGCCCCCCAGGACATGGGCTCGGCTGAGCTCTGTGCAGCATCTCAACCCCGCTGGAGCGACCCAGGTCGATAGTAGTGCCCCACGCCGATTCTTCCCAGGGGGATCAGCCGCGTCGTCCGGGTCCTCGACCACCTGGCGAACGCCCGCAGCCTGCCTGATCGTCTGGTGTGCCACAACGGCCCCGAGCAATCCAGCGAGGTGAGACGCACCATCAGGGCCCCCCAAACCAGTCCACCGCATCCCCCCCCCACCACACCCGCTTGACCCCGTGTCGCCAAGGGCGGTAGACTCACCCTGTTCGAACGAGCCCTCCCGCTGTCCGCTCGGTGTCGGATGCTGAGTCGAAGCGGCCTCTGACGCGGAATCCATGCCGACCTACCACGTCGACCTCACCACCGATCGAGGGCTCCA
>JAEUJH010000512.1 GCA_016794825.1 Gemmatimonadota bacterium | reverse complement strand
CGCCCGCGGCCCGAAGCCGCGTGACGGCCGTGGCCGTAAACGGCGACCGATACCCCGCCAGGATCCGGGAGGCGCAGGTGGTCGGCAGCTCGGCCGTTACGATGTTGTCCTTGACCGCCACCGGCATCCCGCCTAACGGGCCGTCGGCGGACACCCGGGCGCACTCGGCCGCCAGCGCCTCCGGCGACCAGGCCACCGCCGCGTTGAGCGAGCGGGCCCCCTCGAGCCGCGCGGCCAGGACGGCGGGATCGACGGTCACCCGTCCTCCATGGCCGGAAGTCGTGGCACCAGGAAGAAGCCCTCCCGGAATTCCGGCGCGATGGCGGCCGGCGGTCGTTCCAGCGGCGTCGGATCGACCCGGTCGGGACGAAGGGCGGCCCGGGCGGGCCCGGGCAGGAAGCCCTCGTCCGCCCGATCGGTCAGGTCGGCGAGCTGGCCGACGTACCCGACGATCTCGTCGACTTCGGCCGCGAGCCGGTCGATCTCCGCCGGCGTCACGTCGAGTTCGGCCAACCGCGCGATCCGGCGGAGGTCGTCTCCTGAAATGGTCATGCGCCCTCCCAGTCGCGCTCGAGCCCGGCGTACGCCACCAACAGCTGCTTGATGCCGACGTCGCCATCGAACGCCACGGTCACCTTGAGGTCCTTCCCGGCGCCGCTCAGGCCCTGAATCGTGCCGCTGCCGAACCGCCGATGCCGGACCCGTTCGCCCTTGACGTAGCGGGGCGCGTCCTGCGAAACCTCCTCGGGCGGAAGGGCCGCGGGCCGCTCGACGCGCCCGGCCGCCGGACGGGCGGGCCCGCGATCGGCCTGCCAGCTGCCGGTGGACCGCCAGCCGCCTCCCGACCGGCCGTACCGTCCCCCACCGGCACCGCCCCCGCCCCACGACGGCGCGAACAGCGACGAGGTGGTCTTCTCGTCGAGAATGCCAGGCGGAAGGCTCTCGAGGAAGCGCGACGGCATGCTCGGAAGGATCTCCCCGCCGCGGCGCCGCGACCGCGCGTGGGTGAGGTAGAGCTTGTCCTTGGCCCGGGTCAGCGCCACGTAGAACAGCCGGCGCTCTTCTTCGAGCCCCTCCACCGATTCGGTGGCGCGGGAGAGCGGGAACAAACCATCCTCGAGGCCCGCCACCACCACCACGGGCCACTCGAGGCCCTTGGCGGTGTGCATCGTCATCAGCGTCACGCCGGCCTCGTCGCCCTCCTGGGTATCGTGATTCGAGAGCAGCGCGGCCTCGGCCAGGAACCGCTGCAGCGGGGTCGCGGGCTCCTCGTCGTCCGTCACCACCTCCGACCAGCCGGCCGCCGCCGCCACGAGTTCGCGGACGTTGTCCCAGCGGTCCTTCCCCTCCGGCCCCTCGTCGTGGAGAACCCGCTCGTAGCCGAGGGCCTCGATGACCGCCTCGAGCACCTCGGCGGGCGGCCGGGCGCCGACTCGATCGCGGAGCCCGGCAATGAGGTCGCCGAAGCGGCGGAAGGCCTCGCGGACGTTCGGGCGGAGCCCGGAGATCCGGTCGCCGACGGCCGCCGTCTCGAGGAGCGGCTTCTGCCACGCGATCGCCGCCTCGCGGAGGAGCGCCACGCTGGTGTCGCCGATGCCGCGCTTGGGAACGCCAATGGCCCGGAGGAAGGCCTCGTCGTCGGCGGGGTTCACGATCAGGCGGAGGTAAGCCAGCAGGTCCTTGACCTCGCGCCGATCGTAGAAGCTGACCGAGCCCACGATCCGATACGGAATGCCGGCGCGGCGGAAGGCTTCTTCCATGGCGCGCGACTGGGCGTTGGTCCGATACAGCACCGCCATCTGGCCCGCGGTGTAGTCGCCAGCAGAACGCCGGGCGCCGAGTTCCCGCGCGACCCACTCGGCCTCGTCGCGCTCGTCGGCCGCGCCCAGCAGCGTGACCGGCTCCCCGCCCGACCGGCGGGTCCGCAGCGTCTTGCCGATCCGGCCGGCGTTCGGCGCGATGGCGGCGTTGGCGGCGTCGAGCACGACCTGCGTGCTCCGGTAGTTCTCCTCGAGGCGGACCAGGCGGCAGCCGGCAAAGTCGGACTGGAACTCGCGCATGTTCCGGACTTCGGCGCCCCGCCAGGCGTAGATCGACTGGTCGTCGTCACCGACGACGAAGACGTTGCCGTGCTGGCCGAGGAGCCGGACCAGCTGGTACTGGGCCTTGTTGGTGTCCTGGAACTCGTCGACCAGGACGAAGTCGAATCGACGCTGATACCAGGCCAGCCGCTCGGGATGCTCGCGGAACAGCGTCAGCGGATGGAGCATCAGATCGTCGAAGTCCATCGCGTTCTGCTGCTTGAGCGCCGTCGTCAGGCCGCGGTACACGTCGGCCGCCACTTCGATCAGCGGCTCGGTGCCCGACGCCGCGAGCTGATCGGCCGACTGCATCCGGTTCTTGGCGCCCGAGATGATGTTCTGCACCAGCTTGGGCGGAAACAGCTTGGGCGAGTGGTTCCGCTGTTCGAGGATCCGCTTGATCAGGGCCAGGCGGTCGTCCTCGTCGTAGATCGTGAACTCCCGAGAGAACCCGAGGTGCTCGGCCTCGCGACGGAGGAGTCGGGCCGACAGGCTGTGGAAGGTCCCGATCCAGAGGCCCGTCGCGGGCCGGTCGAGCATCGCGCCGATCCGCTCCCGCATTTCGCCGGCGGCACGATTGGTGAACGTGACGGCAAAGATCCGGTCGGCCCGGACCCCGTGCCGCTCGATCAGCATCGCGATCCGGGTGGTGAGCACCCGGGTCTTGCCCGACCCCGCTCCCGCCAGCACCAGCATCGGCCCCTCGACATGAAGGGCCGCTTCCCGCTGCTCGGGATTGAGCGCGAGGGTCAGGTCGGACGTGGTCATCGGTGTCAGGCCGCGCGGGAAAGAGTGAGGCGGACCGGCGGCGATCCCGCGGGCCCGCCCCGACCAGAACCGGCCCCGGTCATGGCGCGCTCAGCCGGTCGGTGCCGAGATAGGGGCGAAGCGGTTCCGGAACGAGGACCGAGCCATCGGCCTGCTGGTAGTTCTCGAGGATCCCGATGATGGTGCGCGGAAAGGCCACGCCCGAGGCGTTCAGGGTGTGGACCAGCTCCGGCTTGGCGCCCGGCGCCGGACGATAGCGGATGTTGGCCCGCCGGGCCTGGAAGTCGGTGAACGTGCTCGAACTCGAGACCTCGAGCCAGGCGCCCGTGCCGGGCGCCCAGACTTCCAGGTCGAAGGTCCGGGCCGAGGCGAACCCGGTGTCGCCCGCGGCCAGCTCGAGGACGCGGTACGGCAACCCGAGCCGCTGGAGAATGGCCTCGGCGTGCCCGGTCAGGATCTGGTGTTCCGCGTCGCTGGTGCTGGCCGGCACCAGGCGGACCAATTCGACCTTGTCGAACTGGTGGACCCGGATCAGGCCGCGAGTGTCCTTGCCGTGCGAGAACGCCTCGCGCCGGAAGCACGGGGTCCAGGCCACGAAGCCGGCCGGGAGCGCGCTGGCCTCGAGGATCTCGTCGCGATGGATGTTGGTGACGGGGACTTCGGCCGTGGGGATCAGGAAGAGATCGTCCTCGGTCCGATACATGTCCTCCTCGAACTTCGGCAACTGGCCGGTCCCGGTCAGGGTGGCCCGGTTGACGACGTACGGCGGCAGGACCTCGAGGTATCCGTGTTCCCGGGTGTGAATGTCGATCATGAAGCTGGCGAGCGACCGCGCCAGCCGGGCCCCGTTGCCGGTGAACAGCGGGAAGCCCGAGCCCGTGATCTTGGCGCCGCGCGGCAGATCGAAGAGCCGGAGGCTCTCGCCGATTTCCCAGTGGGGCCGGGCCGGAAACGGGAACGTCCGCGGCTCGCCCCAGGTCCGGACCACTCGATTGGCGGTGGCGTCGCCGTCCGGGGTGTCGCGGTGAGGCAGGTTCGGAAGCCCCATCGCCAGCTGCTGGAGTTCTTCCTCCACGACCCGGACCTCGGCATCGAGCGCCTTGACCCGCTCACCCGACTCCTTGAGCTGGGCCATCAGTTCGTCAGCCGGTTCCTTGGCGCGTTTCCGCCGGGCCACTTCCTCCGTGGCGGCGTTGCGCTGGGCCTTGAGGGTCTCGACCTGGGTCAGGAGCGAACGCCACCGCTGGTCGAGACTGCCGAGCGTGGCAAGAGGGCCCGCCAATGCGGGATCGAGGCGCCGGAGGAGTGCGTTGGTGAACGCCTCCGGATCCTGGCGAAAGAGCTTGAGGTCGATCACTTCTCGGGGAGGCCGGGCTCGAGGCCGCGATAGCCGCAGTTGATGTCGACCAGGATCCGGAACTTCACGGACCGCGCGGCCGAGTCGAAGGAGATGACTTCCAGTTTGCCGTAGTACGGGATGCCGAGGAAACAGCCGTTCGGTAGGCCGGAGCGGACGTAGAAGATCTTGCCGACCGACAGGTTGACGGGCTGATCGACGTTGTAGCCGACCTGCTCGCCTTCGCGAATGGCGTCGAAGGGCGTGCTGGTTTCGATGAACCCGGCCCGCCCGCTGGTGGTGGTATTGACGGTGGACGGCGCCAAGGCCCCGTACGGCACGAACTGGGGGCCGGCGGTCGGGTCGATCCGATACAGGAAATCGAAGTTGTACGCGGCCAGATCGATGCCGAGCCGGAGCGGCAGTCGGCTGGCCATGACGTAACCGCTCGGCTTGTCGAGCGGGGTCCCGTTGACGGCATAGACCTCGACCGTGTCGACCCGATTGGTGATCGACGCGGGCAGGATCGCGAACGGGTTGTCGCAGGCGGCGACGAGCCCGGCAAACAGCAGCGAAAGAACGGCGGAGCGGCGCATGGCAATCGGAAGGTTAAGGGCCGGCCAGACGGGGGTCAACCCGCGTTGTTTCCTTGACTTCGCCGCCGGCATGGGACTAGTCTCCGCACGGTCCAACCCCCCGCGAACATGCCCTTCACCGATCTGCTCGACCGCTGGTCTTCTCGACCCGTCATCCGGGGCGCCGCGGTCGTCAGCGAGGACGGCCTGCTGGTGCACGACGCCCTGGCCGGCGCCGTCGACCGCGAAGCGATCGCGGCACTGGCGGTGACGGTCCGACGGCACGCGGAACAGCTCGGGGCGGCGGCCTCTGCGGGCGACCTCGGACGGGTCGTCGTCGAGTTCGCGGGCGGGCCCGCCATCCTGGCCGCGCTCGACGATCGGCACACCCTGGTGGTCCTGGCCGCCCCCGATCGGGACCTCGGTCCCCTGCTGTTCGACATCCGCGACGGTCGCTCCGCCCTCCGCCAGGCGATTTGATCGATGCGTTGGGCCGTCATTCTCGCCGGCGGATCGGGCAGCCGCTTCTGGCCGCTCTCGACTCCGCTGGCCCCCAAACAGTTGCTGCCCCTGGCCGGCCCCCAATCGACGGCCGAAGCCACCATCGACCGACTGACCGGCCTGGTCGACCGCGATCGGATCCTCCTCGTGACCGGACGACACCTGGCCGGCCCCCTCCAGGACCGCCTCGGGTTGCCGCCGGACAACGTCCTCGTCGAGCCAGCCCCGAAATCCACCGGCCCGGCGCTCGCGTGGGCCACCCATGAGGCCCGCCGTCGCGACCCCGACGCCGCCGTGCTGTCGCTCCACGCCGACTGGCACATTCCCGACCCGGCGGGGTTCCGTCGCGATGCCAGCCGAGCCCTCGACCTGGCCGAGCGCGGGCCGTGGCTGGTGACGGTCGGCGTGGTCCCGAGCCGTCCCGACGCCGGATTCGGCTACCTGGTTCCCGGCCCCGAGGTGGACGGCGGGTTCCGGGTCGCCGAGTTCAAGGAAAAGCCCTCGGCCGAACTGGCCAGTCGGTTGATAGCGGCCGGCGCGGTCTGGAATTCCGGCCTGTTCGCCTGGCGGGCCGAGACCCTGCTGACGCAGGTCGCCGCCGTCTGTCCGGAAATGGCGTCCGCCCTGCCCCATCTCGATCGGGGCCGGGTCACCGACTTCTTCGACGGTTGCCGCGAGGTCTCGATCGACGTCGGGGTCCTCGAACGGAGCGCCGCCGTCGCGATGGTGCGCGGGGCCTTTGCCTGGGACGACGTCGGCACCTGGGAGGCGCTGAGCCGGGTCCGGCCTAACGACGCCGCCGGCAACGTCCTGGTCGGCGACGTGACCGCGCTCGACAGCGCCAACGTGGTGGCGTGGACCGATCACACGCCCGTCGTCCTGGCGGGGGTGCGCGACCTGGTCGTGGTCTCCGCCAACGGGCGGATCCTGGTGCTCGATCGGGCCCGGGCCGCGGCCCTCAAGTCGGTGCTCGACCGCCTGCCCCCCCGGATTCGGGAGATCTGACCAACGATGAGACGCCTCTTCCTGCTCGATCCGCCGGTTCCGGGCGACGACTGGGCGCCGTTCGCGGGGGTCCGGCCCATCGCCGAGGCCCGCGCGGGCGCCTTCCGGATCTGGGAGCGATGGCAGCGGCTGGTCGGCGCGGAACACGTGGCGGTGGTGTCACCGGCCACCCCGAAGTTCGCCGACGTCGACTCGATTCCGGTGGTCGAGCCGGCGGCGCTGATTGGCCCCGCCGTCGTGGCCCGCTCCACCTTCGCGCCGATTGGCGCGGCGCTCGACCTGCCGCCCGGCGTCCGCGGCCTGGCCTGTCACGGCGTCACCGTCGCCTGGATCCTCGACGAGGGCGAAGCCTGGCAGGGACCGAGCGAAGTGGTCGATCCGATCGAGATCAAGGGCCTCCGACTCGCCGGCAGCCCGGATCTGATCACGGCCTGCGAACGACTCCTCGAGGACGACTGCATCACGCTGGGCGAGGATGGCGGCTTCGGCGTTCCGGCCGGCTCGATCGTCATCGGCGATCCGCGCGCGGTGGTGGTTCGCACCGCCTCGGTCGAGCCGCAGGTCGTGTTCGACGTCCGGAAGGGGCCGGTGGTACTCGAACCGGACACCGTGGTCCGCGCCGGCACCCGGCTCGAGGGTCCCCTCTGGGTCGGCCCCCACAGCTGGGTCCTCGGCGGCGCCGTTCGCCACTCGGTGATCGGTCCCCACTGCCGGGTCCACGGCGAGGTGTCCACCACCGTCTTCTTCGGCTACGCCAACAAGAGTCACGACGGGTTCCTCGGGCACAGCGTGGTCGGTCAGTGGGTCAACCTTGGCGCCGGCACCATCACGTCCAACCTCAAGAACACCTACGGCCCGATCCGACTCGACCTCCCCAATGGCCGGGTCGAAACCGGGCGCACCAACCTCGGCACCCTGTTCGGCGATCACGCCAAGACCGCCATCGGCTCCCTGCTCTCGACCGGCTCGGTCATCGGCGCCGGCGCCAACGTCGTCGGGAATCCGGTTCCCCGGTATGTCCGCCCGTTCCTCTGGGACCACGAGCGCCGGATCACGCTCGACGGGTTCCTGACCATCGCCGGCCGCGTCATGCCGCGCCGCGGGGTCGACGTCACCGAGGCCATCGCCGCCTCCCTCACCGCGCTCCACGGACGACTCGGCCGGTGATCTCGCTGGTCGCCCTCGGCTCCGGTTCGGGAGGGAACGCGTTCCTGCTCGACACCCCGGACGGAGTCCTGATGATCGACGCCGGCTTCAGCGCCCGGGAACTGGCCCGGCGGGCCGGCGCGGTCGGCATCGACCTGCAGCGGATCACGGCCATCGTCCTGACCCACGAACATGGCGATCACGCCAGCGGGGCCCGTCGCCTGGCCGGCCAACTCGGGATCCCCGTCGTCGCCACCGAAGGGACCCTCCGGGCCCTTGGCCTCGACCCGGCCGCCCCGCGAGTTGCGCTGCGGGCCGCGTCGATCACCGAGGTCGGCCCGTTTGCCATCGAGAGCTGCCGGATCCTCCACGACGCGGCCGAACCGACGGCGGTCGCGGTCGAGGCGGCCGGGGTCCGGATCGGGCTCGCGTACGATCTCGGGCGTCCGACGGTCGGCCTCCGGCACCTGCTCCGCGGGTGTGACGGGATCGTCCTCGAAGCCAACTACGACGAAGTCATGCTCCGGACCAGCGACTACCCGGCCTCGGTGCAACACCGGATTGCCGGGTCGGGCGGGCACCTCTCCAACCGGGCCGCCGGCGAACTCCTCGGCGACCTCTGGCACGAGGACCTCTCGGTGGTGGTCCTGGCCCACCTGAGCCGCCAATGCAACGAGGCGGAGGTCGCCCGCCGCACCGTGGCCGAGCTGCTCGACGCCCGCGGGTTCCGCGGCACCATTGCCGTCGCGACCCAGGACGCGCCGCTCGGCCCGGTGCCGGTGGCGCCGGGCCCCGCCAAGCTCCGTCTGACGGCGCAGGCCGAACTCGAGCTGTTCTGACCCCGAACCGGAAGGTGCCCCGATGACCATCGCCCAGGCGATCCTGCCCGAGTTCGACCAGGAAATGGCCACCACCCGTGTCATGCTGGCCCGGGTTCCCGAGGATCGGGCCGGCTGGCGGCCCCACCCCAAGTCGTGGACGTTAGGCGATCTCGTGTCCCACCTCGCCAACCTCCCGGCCTGGGGGGTGTACACCCTCCGCGAGGACGCGATCGACCTCCATCCGCCGGGCGGCGCCCCGATGCCCTCGCCGCGCTACGGCGGGCGGGACGACAACCTGGCGACGTTCGACCGCCACGTGGCTGAAGCCCGGGCTCTCCTCGCCGCCACCAGCGACGCGGACTTCGCCAAACCGTGGTCCCTCAAGCGCGGTGGCGCCGTGCTGCTCACGCTGCCGCGGGTGGTCTGCATCCGGTCGTTCGTCCTGAACCACATGGTCCATCATCGCGGCCAGCTCAGCGTCTACCTCCGGCTCAACGACGTGCCCCTCCCGCCCGTTTACGGCCCGACGGCCGACGAAGGTCAGGCGTGACCGGGCCGATCGACGGCGCGCTGGCGCGGTGGCGCGCCGACACACCGGGAACCGCCGAACGAGCCCACTTGAACAACGCCGGCGCGGGCCTGATGCCCGCGCCCGTCGTTTCAGCCCTCCACCAGCACCTCGACCTCGAAGCGTCCCTCGGCGGCTACGAGGCCGCCGACGCCCGCGCACCCCAGATCCGCGCCACCTACGAGGCCCTCGGTCGGTTGGTCGGCGCACCGGCCGACCGGATCGCGATCGTGGAGAACGCCACCGTGGCGGTGAGTCAGGCGCTGTCGACGATCGACTTCGCCCCCGGCGACGTGGTGATCACCAGCCGGGCCGACTATGTCTCCAATCAGTTGATGCTCCTGAGCCTGGCCCGGCGCCACGGCATCGACGTCCGCCGCGCGGCCGATCTACCGGAGGGCGGCGTCGACCCGGATGCCGTGGCCGAACTGGCTCGCCACCCGCGGGCGCGCGCCGTGGTGCTGTCCTGGATGCCCACCAACTCCGGACTGGTGCAGGACGTCGAAGCGGTCGGTGTCATCGCCGCGGAACGAGGGCTCCCGTATCTGGTCGACGCGTGTCAGGTGGTGGGCCAACTTCCGGTCGACCTGACCAAGGTGGGGTGCGATTTCCTGGCGGGCACCGGGCGGAAGTTCCTCCGCGGACCGCGGGGCATCGGGTTCCTGGCCGTCAGCGAGCGCGCGCTGGCCCGGGGCGATTACCCCCTGTACCTCGACCTTCGCGGCGGGCAGTGGACCGGACCCGACTCGTTCGAGGTTGCCCCCGGCGCCCGGCGGTTCGAGAACTGGGAGTTCGGCTACGCTCAGGTCCTCGGCCTCGGCGCCGCGGCCGAGTACGCCCTCGAAGCCGAAGCCGCGGGCGGGTCCGATCGGAGTCGTCGCTTGGCTGAGCGCGCCCGGGCCGCGCTCGGCGCGCTGCCTGGTGCCCGGATCCTCGACCGGGGCCGGCACCGCGGCGCGATCGTGACCATGTGCTTCGAAGGAGTCGATGCCGCGGCCCTGGTGGCCGACCTTCGGCGGCGACGGATCAACACCAGCAGCTTCCCCCGAAGCGCTGCCGTGATCGACATGGATGACAAGGGAGCGACCAGCGGACTGCGGGTATCGCCTCACTACTACAACACGGACGACGAGATCGACCGGCTGGTCAGCGCCCTGACCGAGTGTCTCGACACCCCGGGCACGGGCACGCGGCCCAGGATTTGACCAGCCGCCGGTTGACCGCGTGGGCAACCGCCAGCGACACGCCGCCCACCACTGCCGCCAGCACCGGCCCATCCCACTGCTCCGCCGCCACCAGCACCGCCAAGCCGCCCCATCCGGCCAGCAACGGGAACGGGTGACGGTGCCGGATGAAGCCGCTGACCAGGGCCACCGCCGCGCCCGCGACCCCGAGGGCCAGGAACGCCCAGACCAACGGTCCCTCGACCCGCTCCCACTGGCTGGCCAGCGTCGGCACCGCCACCAGCGCCACCGGCACCACGGCGCAATGAACCACGCAGGCGGCCGACACGGCCATGCCGAGGACATCCCAACGAGTGGAGGGCGCGGACGGACGAACCGAGACAGGGGTGGCCATAG
>JAEUJH010000437.1 GCA_016794825.1 Gemmatimonadota bacterium | reverse complement strand
TCGCCGAAGATCGCGCCCGCCCAGAGGCGATTCTGGGGACTGGGCCGGGCCACCTCCTCCACCCCCGCGAGAATCGAGTCGAGAGCGGCGCGCTCGAGCAGCCGCCCGTTGGCGACGACCGCCCGGATCTGCCGAACGTGGCGGATGTCGGCCAGGGGGTCGGCGTCGAGGAGCACCAGGTCGGCCAGTCGGCCGACGCCGATCGAGCCGAGGTCGCCGGTGCGGCCGAGATACTCGGCGCCGGCCAGTGTCGCCGCCCGGAGGGCCTCCGCGGGGGTCAGGCCGGCGGCCACCAACTCGTCGAGTTCGTCATGCACGCTCGAGCCGGCAAAGACGAACGAGTCGCCGGCGTCGGTACCGACCATGACCGGCACCCCCGCCCGGAACGCATCGTTCGTGAGACTCCGACCCTTGAGATAGAAGTCCATGAAGGCGCGCCGCCCCTCGGCCGTGGAGTCGGACGCCACCATCCGGTCGGCGTCGGCGTTCCAGGCCATCCGCGAGAGGAGCGGGATGTACTTGATCCGGGGATCGCTCCGAAAGCCCGCCTGGTCGGCGAACGCGTCCATCTTGCGGGTCCGGAGCGTCGGGGTGATGTAGGTCCGGTTGGCCGCGAACGTCCGGAACACCTCGGCGCAGATTTTCGGATCGTACTCGTCGATCATCCGGCGCCGCACCGCCGTCGGCGAAAGCTTGAGCAGCCCGCGCCGCATCGAGTCGGCCCCCGCCCAGCAGTTCAACAGGAAGACCCGGGAGTGCTCCAGGCTCCGCTGACCGGCATTCGAGAGTTCGATGGCGCTCAGCGTCGCCGGTTCGTGGCCGGCAAACGGCAGCCCGAGCCGACGAGCCTCCTCGGCGAGGCCGAGGTAGCCCTCGCGCGAAACCCCGTTGTAGATCTTGATGAAGTCGAAGCCCCGGTCCTTGAAGTAGCGCGCGAGCTGCTGGCCCTCCTCCCGGGTACCGGCGCGATAGAACGTCGGCATCCCCGGCTGGATGCCGCGCGGACCGTTGACCACCCAGGTCGCCAGCGCGAGCAGGCGGGGGCCGAGCAGCGTTCCGGCCTCGATCCGGGCCTGCCAGTCCCGGTGCAGCGCCAGACCCGGCGTTTCGGTGGGACTGGGGTTGGGTGAGTCGGCGCCCATGACCCGAACGCCGGTGACACCGTGGGCGACGAACAGCGGCAGCTCGACCTCGACCGGCTTGCCGCTGTTGGTCAGGTGCGCGTGCATGTCGAGCAGGCCGGGGATCAGATACTTCCCCCGACCGTCGACCGTGCGGACGCCACCGGGGACCCGGGCCCGCCGCGTCGGCCCGACGGCGGTGATCCGGCCGCCACTGATGAGAACCACCTGGTCGCGAACGACCCGGCCGCGCTCGACATCGACCACGGCCACGCCGGAAATGGCCAGGTCGTCAGCCCGACCACCGGTGACGGCCATCGTTGCGGCGGCAGGGAGGGACGGCTGGTCGAAGCGCGCCAGGTCCGCGGCCTGCCGCCCGGGATACAGCGATCCCACCGCCACGAGAATGGCGCTCGAGATGATGGCTTTCATGACCGACCTCGCTTGGTTACCGGGGCCGCGCCGGCCAACGGGACCGGGCCGAACCGAGCGGCCAGCGGCCGATCGACCAGCGCGGCCGACGCGCGGACCACGCCGTCGTGAAGGTCGAGGCCGACCTCGTCGAACAGGTCACCATAGGCGGCTTCGAGCCGCGGGAGGAAGCGCTGCAGCTTGTCGGCCTCGACCCGGCCGGCCCGGGTCAGCGTGACGATCCGGACGCGACGGTCGTCGGCGCCAGACGCGGTCGTGACGAAGCCGCGCCGAACCAGCCACTGGACCCGCTGGGACGCGAGCTGATGGGACAGTTGGAGTTCGGTGGCCAGATCGCTGATCGACTGCGGGCCGGCATGAAAGAGCGCCTGGACGATGCTGGTGGTGTACCCGGGGAGTTTGACCCCCTGAGCGGCGAGGCAGCCGTCCATTTGATCGTAGATCGTCGTCGCCAGCTGGCCGACCCGCATCGCGAACGCGGCCGGGGTGGAAAAGAACGGAATCTCTTTCATGGCGGGCCGCATCCTCCGGGAGCGAAGAAATGTTCGCTTGATTGCGCAACTGATAGTATATCATCGCCGCCCGAGGCGCAAACGGCGGGACTGGATCCCGGTCCCCCGTGGTTCTGGAGTACTTTTCGGGATGACAACTGCCGATTCACGGGTGACGATCCACATGGCCGCGAGCCTCGACGGCTTCGTCGCCCGACGGGACGGACGGGTCGATTGGCTCGAGACGCCGGACGACTACGCCGCCGGAGAGACGCTGGCGCCGGAGTCGGCGGCCGCGTTCCTCGAGACGATCGACTGCTACGTCATGGGGTCGAGGACCTACGAAACCGCGCTCAAATTCGAGGCCGAGGGTTTCGGATGGGTCTACGGGACCAAGCCGACCTTCGTGCTCACGAGCCGGGACCTGCCGCGGACCCATGATTCGATCGAGTTCTACTCCGGCGACCTGGCGCGGCTGATGAACCAGCGGCTCCGGCCGGCTTTTCGGTCGATCTGGGTGGCGGGGGGCGGTGCCGTCGCCGGCGAATGCCTGCGGCTCGGCCTGGCGGACGAGATCCGGTATTCGATCCTGCCGGTCGTGATCGGTGACGGGATCCGGTTCTTCGACCGGCTCGATCGCGACGTTGCCCTCCATCTGGCGGAGGTCAAGCCGTACCGGAGCGGCATGGTGGAACTTCGCTATGAAGTACGGGGTGCCGAAGCCGGGAGACCGACGCTCGCCGCCGAGGCGCCTTCCAACGAACCTCCGTCGATCAACCGAGGAGCCACGAGATGAGCGACCTGGCGGACTTTCTGGCAGCTCGCGGTTACATCAGCGTGCCCCTGACTCGGAGTGGCGTTGGGCACTTCCACACGACTGGCACCCTCAACGGCCGTCCGGTCGAGCTGTTGGTGGACACCGGGGCGTCGTGCACCGTCGTCTCCATGGCCGTCGTCCGGGAACTCGGCCTCAAGACCGAGTTGCTGAACCTGGCGGCCGGCGGCGCGGGCGGGGCCCTCGACCAGTATCAGGTCGACGGCGCCGATCTGCGACTCGGGGCGTTCGTCCCTCGGCTGGCCGGCCCGGTTGGACTGGACTTCGAGCACGTGAACGCCCCCCTGCGAGCGCACGGATCAGCGGAGGTCGACCTGATTCTGGGGGCCGACGTGTTTGACGCCCACGCGGCCGTCATCGA
>JAEUJH010000386.1 GCA_016794825.1 Gemmatimonadota bacterium | reverse complement strand
GGCGACGTAGCTGAAGAACTGTCCTTGGGTCGACTCGGGACCACGCATGGCAGGCTCCATCAAGGAGGGCGTCAGCACGTTAGGCGGTCGTCCCTGGAATCGCCAGGCCAGGGCCGACCTTTTTCAGCACCCTGCTAGAGGTACCGCTCCCTGATGATCCCGGCGTGGTGCGCCACATGCCCGTAGATGATGTGGGCCAGCGCCCGCACCGACACCTCCTTGGAACTGGCAATGCCCCGGCGGGCCGGTGCGTCGGCCGGGAGGCCGGCCAGGAGCGCGATCGACGAACTCCGCGCGGCCACCCACTCGTCGATCAGGCTGCCCAGGGTTCGATCGTTGAAATGGGCCGGGACGATCCAGGCGTTCTCGTCGAACTTCGGGAGCGGGCCCTGATCGGCCCGGGCAAAGACCATGGCCCGGTAGCTCATGACTCGCTCGGTGTCGGCGATGTGCCCGACGACTTCCTTGAGGGTCCATTTCCCGGGGGCGTACGCCCCGTTGGCCCGCTGCTCGGACACCGGACGGAGGAGGGTCATGACCTCCGAAATCTGATTGGTGAGGAGCGCGATCAGGTCGCCCGCGGGCACCTTGCTGACGTAGGTGGCGTAGAACGGCGCGTACTCGTCGTCGCCGGGTCGGTCGAAGCGGGTCGTCATCGTGTCATCACCTTTCCGAATCGCAGGTTCTTGACCCGGCCGGCAAAGAGGAGAAATCCGTCGGGCCGTCCGTTCCGGGCTCGGGTCATCCGCAGCGCGAGCCCGCCGGGCTGGGCAAAGGAGTCCGGACCGGTTCGCACCAGGTCGCGGGCCGGCTGGTCGTCGATGGTCACGGTCAGGGTCGTGTCCTTGGCGGCCAGGGTATACCGGACGTCGAGTTCCGGGCTGAAATAAGTGCCCGTCAGGGGGGCGAGTTCGGCCGCGGTGGTGGCCGGTACCTCGAGCCGGTCGTAGAGCGTCGTGTCGGACTCGCTCAAAACGAGGGCCAGGCCGGCGACCTTGCCATCGCCGCCCCGCCGGAACGCCACTTCGACCGGGGCCGCCGTGGCCCGGAAGCGATCCGGGCCCGCCGGCTGCAGTTCGGCCCGGCCGCCAAACTCGGCGAACAGGCGCCCTTCGCGACTGGCCACGGTGAGGAGTTCCTCGGTGGCGGGGGCCCGAAACCGGCCGAGGTACGCGGTCACGTCACCGGTGGCCGGCGCCGTCGTGTTGGCCGCCGCGGCCGCCGGTCGGGCGCCGAGGAAGACGTCGACGACGCGATGAGCCAGGTTCTCGGGTCCGGCGTTGGCGGCGTTGCAGAGGACGGCAATCGACAGCTTCCGATCCGGCCACCGAGCCAGGAACGTCCGATAGCCGCCGGTGGCGCCGCCGTGAGAGACCTCCCGCTCGCCTCGGTAGCTGGTGACGAACAGCCCGAGGGCGTACTCGATTTCGCGGCCCGAGGTCAGGCGACCCCGCTGGTGCATCTGCGCGGCCCAGTCCCGGCCGCCCACCTGGGGATCCTCGAGGTTCTGATTCCACTTGAGCAGGTCGCCGACGGTGGTGAGGAGTCCGCCCGCTCCGTAGACGCTCATGAACGGCATCTCGACCCGGTAGCCATTCGACGCCGAGGTGTACGCCGTGACCCGGCCCGGCACGACCCGATTCCAGTCATCGCGCCACTGGGTCGAGGTCATGCCGAGCGGCTGGAAGAAATACTCCTGCGAATACCGCGAGAGCGGCATGCCCGACACCCGCTGAACGACCTCGGCCAGCAGGAGGAAGCCGGAGTTGCTGTAGAGGAACTGGCTGTTGGGCGGGAAGTTGAGTTCGCGCTGCCGGTAGACCATCCGGAGCGCCTG
>JAEUJH010000325.1 GCA_016794825.1 Gemmatimonadota bacterium | reverse complement strand
TCGCAGGCGCTGGCCGGCGTCGGCGTCGATCTGTTCATCCGGGGTGGGGAAGAGGCGATCTTCGACGACGCGGTCGAGGGCGGCCCCGCGTCGCCCAGCTTCTTCTTTACCGGGTCGCTCTCCACGACCGTCCGACCGGCGCCGTCGCTGCGGGTCGGGTTCGAACTGAACGCGGCCCGGGTCTGGCGACGAACCCCCGCGGCGACGCGCGACGGTCGCTACGGCGAGTCGGCCATTCCCCGGATCCGGACCCAGTGGCAGCTGTCGCGCCGGATCGGCGTCCGGCTGATCGGCGAGTACCGGTTCGAACGGTTCTTCGACCGGGCTGGCGACCTGGCCGTCAAGCGCGACGTGCTCCGCACCGACGCCCTGCTCACCTATCTCGTTCATCCGGGCCAGAGCGTCCAGGCCGGGTGGTCGAACCTCGCGGAATCCGATCTCGTGACCCCGCTTCGGACGGTGGCGCGGGGCGGGGTGGCCAAGCTCAGCTACCTCTGGCGCTTCTAGCGCCAGCCTCCATGCAGCGCCCCACCAGAGCCGACTTCCGGGCCGTCTTCGACCTGGCGTTGCCGTTGGCCACCGTCCAGGTCGGCCTGATGGCCATGGGCGTCGTCGACACCATGATGGTCGGCCGGTTCTCGGCGGCCGCCCTGGCGGGGACGGCGGTCGCCAACGTCTGGTTCTTCGCGGTGTCGACCATCGGAATGGGCTGCATCGCCGTCCTCGACCCGGTCATCTCCCAGGCCCACGGCGCGAGCGACGAGGAAGGGATCGCCCGTGGTCTCCAGCGCGGGTTCCTCCTCGCGCTGGTCCTGACGGTGCCCACGATCCTCGGCAACGCCCCGGTCGAAGCGGTCATGCGGTGGACCGGACAGCCCGACGACGTGGTCCCGCTGGCGTCCGAGTACATGGTTGGCCTGCTGCCCGGCATCCTCCCGTTCTACGGGTTCATGGTGGTCCGCGAGGCGCTCCAGGCGGTCGGCGCGGTCCGGCCGCTGCTCGTCGTCATCGTCCTCGCCAACGTGGTCAACGCCGCGGTCAACTGGCTCCTGATTTTCGGGCAGGGCGGTTTCCCGGCTCTGGGCGTGACCGGCGCGGCGCTCGCCACCACGATCAGCCGCTGGGCCATGCTGGCCGGCGTCGTCGCCCTCGGCTGGCGGCATCTCGGCCCCCGCCTGTGGCCCCTGCGCCCCGAGATCTTCCAGTGGGCGCCGCTCGCGCGGATGCTGGGCCTCGGGCTCCCGATCGGATTCCAGATCCTGTTCGAGTACGGCGTCTTCGGCGGGGTCGGTTTGTTGATGGGGCGGTTCGGCACGGCGGCCGTGGCCGGGCACCAGATCGCGCTCAACCTGGCCGCGCTCGCGTTCATGGTGCCCTTCGGCGTGGGAGCGGCGACGTCGGTGCTGGTCGGGAGGGCCGTCGGCGCCGAGCGACCCGACGAAGCTCGACGGCGGGCGGCGGCCGGCCTGATCATCGGGGGCGGGTTCATGGTCTTCACCGCGACGGCGTTCCTGGCCGTGCCTCGACTGCTTGCCGCGGCCTACACCCCGGATCTGGCTGTCGCCGCCATGGCCGCGGCCCTGATCCCGCTGGCCGGCGCCTTCCAGGTCTTCGACGGGATCCAGGCGGTGGCGCTCGGGGCCCTCCGCGGGGTCGGCGATACCCGGGTACCCGTCCTGATCAACCTGACCGGGTACTACCTGATCGGCCTCCCGATCGGACTGTGGCTCGGGTTCGGTCAGGACTGGGGGCCCAGGGGCCTCTGGTGGGGTCTCGTGGCCGGCCTCATGGCCGTGGCCACCGTCCTCGTCGGCCGGGTCCGGCTCCGGCTGGGCCGGGACCTGGCCCGGCTCCGAATCGATCACCCGCCGCCGGCCTCGGAGGGCTGACCGACCCCGCCCCCGGCCGGTGGTTCGGGGGCGGGTTGGACCCTCCGCCCGGCCGTTCCGTCCCTCCGGGCCCCCGCCTAGATTTGGACCTCAAATCCCCGCACCGAGAGCGCCATGGCAACCCAGGCCCTGCCCGAAACCCAGACCGATACCTTTCCGA
>JAEUJH010000300.1 GCA_016794825.1 Gemmatimonadota bacterium | reverse complement strand
ATGTCCTGATCCGCTCCGGCGATCGCGATCCGGATCCGATGACCCTGGCGGATCAGCGCCGCGATCGGCCACAGCTGGAAGGTGATCTCCTCGACCTTGCCCGGCGTCATGGGCTTGGCGTCCTTCCGTCCATAGGAGTGGTACGGCAGGTCGGTGGTGGCGTAGGGGTTGGGGACGAGTTTCCGGTGAATCAGCCGGAGCCCGCCCTCGGTCAGGTACCGACTCCGGCCGTCCGGGCCGACGTCCTCGAGGTAGACCAGCACGGCGCCATCGGGCTTGTCGGTCGAGAGCCGAAGCGTCACCACCGGATGTCCCGCGATCTGCAGGTCCGCCGCGAGCGGCTCGGACGTGTAGGAGAGCATCCGGGCGTCCATCTCGCCCCGGTTGTCGAGCCCGACGATCGGCTCGCCCATCTGCGCCATCCAGCGATTGAATTTGCCGGTCGTGACGGTCGGGTCGACCTGGTAGACGTCGGTGCCCGCCGCGGCGGCCGAGGGGTCGGTCGCGATGGTGCCGCCCTTGCCCAGGTGCCAGGTCTGGTTGGCGGTTCCCTTGGGCGGCCAGACGTCGGTGTCGTGGAACTTCTCCTCGCCCAGGTTGAAGAATCGGAGCGCGGGCCACTGGTCCACCTCGTTCGGCGTGCCCTTGAGGTGGCGGTCGAAGAACTGGCGCCGCATCGCGAACTGCTCGGCCTCGCTCGGAACGGGCGGCAGCGGCTCGCCGCTGACGACGTAGGGGCTCGCGTGGCCTCGGCCGCCGTGCATGCCCGCCATGACCAGGACCTTCTGCGGGTTGGAAAAATGGCGGAACCGGAACAGGGTGCCGTCGGCGGTGCCGGCGTCGAGCCAGCTCACGAACACCAGCATCGGCACCTTGGATCGCTCGATCTCGGCCTTGTAGTGGATCGGGCTGATCGTCTCCCAGGTGGCGCCGGGGCCGAGTTCGTCGTCGCGGAACTCGGCGCGGACGCCGTCGTCGAAGACGTTGGGGTTCTTGGTGTGGTCGGCCAGAGCCTGACGGAGCAGCGAACCGTCCTTGTCCTCGTCGACCGGGCGGACGGTGGAGCCGAGCACGGTGCCGTCATTCCGGTCCATGGCCCCGACCAGATCGCTCCAGGTCTTCATCAGTCCCCGGGCAATCAGCCCGTAAGGCCGCATCGGGCTCGCGTAGGAATCGAAATCCGACCATCCCGGGATGACCGCCTTGACCGCCGGGTGATTCACCGCCGCGAGGAGCTCGGCCGTGGTGCCGGTGTACGACGTACCGTAGGCCCCGACGTTGCCGTTCGACCAAGCCTGCTTGACCACCCAGTCCACCACGTCGTACCCGTCGCGGACTTCCTCCGGCCCGTACTCGACCGGACGCGTCCCGAACGACGCGCCGCTTCCCCGGGCGTCGACCTTGACGACCGCATAGCCGTGGCGGATGAACTCAAGGTCAGGTCCGCGCAGCGGCGGATTGGGCTTGCCGGTCTTCGGGTCGACGGTGGACCGACGATACCGGGTCAACTCGAGCAGCGCCGGAAGCCGCGAGGCGCTGTCGCGCTCGGCCGGAAGGTGGACGTCCACGGCCAGACGGATCCCGTCCCGCATCGGGACCAGAACCGAGGTCGTGGTATAAGCGGGCGCGGGGGCTGCGGCGGCGGGCGGTGCCGTGTCGGCGGCTTGGTCCGCGGGTCGGCCGCCGCAGGCGGTGGCCAGGAGCAGAAGGAACGGCGTCAGTCGCGTCGGAATTCGGAGCATGCTGAGCTTTCGACCTGGGGAGAGTCCGGAACCTAGAGAATGTTCGGGGGGGCGTCAACGAAACCGCGCCGTCGTCGGGTCAGCTTGACTCGTCCCGGCGCCGGGTCGACCTTCTGGTCCCCATTCAACCTCGAGTCGACCCATGTTCCGGACCACGATCCTCCTGGCCGGCCTGATCGGGGCCGCCGCCCCGGCCGCCGCGCAGCGGTTCATCCCGAAGACCGCGCTGATCGCCATGATCGAAGTCCACAAGGCCTCGCTGATCAAGTACATCGATGCGGCGCCGGACTCGATGCTCGCCTTCCGCCCGGTGTCCGGCGTCCGAACCTACGCCGAGCAGATCGAGCACGCCGCCATCGGCAACGCGTTCATTGCCCACAGCGCCATTACGGGCGACACCAAGCTCCCGGCGTTCGGTCCGGCCGACAAGTCGTACCTCAAGTCGAAGGACGGCCTCAAGGCGTACTCGATCGCCGCCATGGATCACGCGATCCAGATGATTCAGGGGGTGAGCGACGCGGCGATGATGGAGGAGATCACCCAGTTCGGGAAGAAGCTGCCGCGGTTCCGCGCGTTGATGGAGGTGCTGGATCACTTCCCGTGGACTCTCGGGCAGACCGTGCCGTATCTCCGGCTGAACGGCGTCACGCCGCCGACCTACACGCCGTTCTGAAGACCGACTCCAGCGCGGTAGGAGGACCTCACACCGTCGCAGGTGCGGTGGGTCTGCTGAAATCAGCGTCGGCCCGGGGCGTAACCCCCGGGCCGATTCGTTCTACCGCGGAAGGGCGTTCCACTCCTTTTCGGTGACGGGCTCGAGCTGCCGCTCCATCAGCATCTGCCACTTCCCGCCGCTCTTGATGAGCAGGGCCTCGAACCGTCGATAACCCGGGTTGGCCACGCCGGCCTTGGTGGTGGTGGTGTAGAGGAAGATCCCCGACGCGAACGCGGTCTCGGCGTTGTCCTGGCGTTTCGAGAACCGGAACGTCACCGAGGCCTTCGTCCCCGCCTGCTTGGCCGCGACCATGTCCTTGCCCCACCCCTGGAGCGCCGCGGCGATCGGCTGGGTGCCGGAGTCGTCGACCAGAATGGCCGCGGGGTGGTAGATCCGGCCGAGCGCCACGATGTCGTCCTTGGCCACCGCCGCGGATGCCGCCGCCCAGAGGGCGTCGATCTCGGCCTTGGTTGACGCCGGCGGCTTGGACTGGGCCGCGACCGGCGTGGGCGCGGCCGCCACGCCGAGCGCAAAGGACAGGGCCAACGAGAGAGCACGAACCGTCATGGGGATGTTCCGAGAGGATGGGAGCGAAGATTGTATCGGCGGAGCTGGCGGAGGGCAACGGCTGGTTTGGCGCTCAGCGCAATGTCGCGCGGATCAGGGAGCCGCGACGACCCCGGTACCCTGAACCGTGATCGGATCGGCGACCGGATGCGGAGCCGCGGCGCGGGCCGCGAGGAAACCCTGGGCGCCATCGGCCAGCTGGACCCGGAACCATCGCCCCGCCGCGGCCACGATCCGGACCGAGTCCGCGGGGCCGATCACCCGAAGGGTGTCCGCGTCGCCGCGGGGACCGCGGCGGACCACGGCGCCAGCCAGCCGAGGGCGGGCAAACCCGCCGAGGAGCGTCGTATCCACGTCGAGCGCGGGAATCCGTCCCGGCGGTCGGTGAAGAAACCAGAACGGGTCGACCGGTCCCTCGCCCCGGCGGTAGATGCCGAAGTGGAGATGCGGCGGGGTGGTGCGGGCGTTGCCGGTGTTGCCGACCAGGCCGATCGTGTCGCCGGGGGCGACGGTGGTTCCAGCCGCCACGAGCTGAGCGGAGAGGTGCGCGTAGTACTGGGCGTTGCCCCGTTCGTCGCGGAGCCAGACGACCAATCCGCCAAGTTCGTTCTCGCCGACTTCGACGACCCGGCCGGTGGACGCGGCCAGCACCGGGGTGCCGCGGGGCGCGAAGATGTCGATCCCGTGGTGGCGGCGGCGGCCTCCGTCGCGCGAGGCGCCCCAGCGGCTCAGGATTTCCCGTTCGCCGCGGCCGGACACCGGGAACGCCAGGGTTGGCGCGACGGTGAGGGAGACGGAGAACCGGCCGCCGCGCAACAACTCGGGCTGGGCCCGAAACAGGTACCAGCCGTCGCGCCGGGGCTCGAACTCCACCGACCGACGGCCGCTGTCCGCCTCGGCCACGGGCTGGCCCAGCGAGTCGCCGGTGGTGCCAGCGGGCCGAGCGTCGACGAAGATGGCGGAGGTCGTGTCGCCGGGGAGGTCGACCTCGAACCGGACCGACTGGCCCCGGCGGAGTTCGATGCGGAGGCCGATCGCGGCGGGTTGGTCGTCCGGGAGGACGACTTCCTCGCGGTGGGGCGAGGTGACGGTCGGGGCGTCACTCAAGGCGCGCTCGCCGGCGGCGATCCAGTCGCGAACGAGAGCGTGGCGGTCGAGCCCCGCGGCGGCGAGGCCGGCGAGGTACCGCTCGCGCGGCGGCCGTCGATCCATCAGCCGGTCGGCGAGGTCGTCGATCCGGGCGCATCCCCCCAGCGCCAGGGCCACGGCGCCGGCCAGTCCTACCGCACGAAGCGTCACGACTGATAACCTAGACCGACCCGGTTCCGGCGTCATGTCCCCGCCGGCCCTGGCACCCGTCGGGCGGCGTCGGCACATTGAGGATCCCCGTCTCGAATTGCGGTCGCTCCATGAACCTCGTGCCCCATCTCGCCTCGTCTCGTCTCCTCGGGTGGCTCCGGACCGCCGGGACCGCCGCGCTCCTGTTCGGGGCCGGATGCGCGGGGAGTCCGGCGGCCGCGCCGACCACCAGGCCGAGTGTCGGCGCGCCGGTGTTCCCCGGGGCCGATTGGGAACGGCTGCCCGATCCGACCCGGGCCGGGTGGAGCGCGGCCGGTCTCGATTCGGTCCAGGCGCTGGCCAGCCGGATGCCGACTTCGGGCCTGATGGTGGTGGAGGGCGGCCGGGTCGTCACGACCTACGGCGACCTGACGGTGCAGAGCTACCTGGCGTCGGTCCGGAAGAGCGTCCTGTCGATGCTGTACGGGATCGCGATCGAGCGGGGCCGGATCGACACCAGTCGGACGCTGGCCGCGCTCGGCATCGATGATCATGGCGGTCTGCTTCCGGGGGAGCGCGAGGCCACCATCCAGGACCTGCTGGCCGCTCGATCGGGGGTGTATCACGAAGCCTCCTACGCCGGCGACGACCTGGCCTCCGCGCCCCCGCGGGGATCGCGGCGCCACGGCACTCAGTATCTCTACAGCAACTGGGACTTCAACGTCCTCGGCACCATCTACGAACAGCTCGACGGCCGGAACGTCTACGACGCGCTCGAAGCGGATCTGGTCCGGCCCATCGGAATGCAGGATTGGCGGCGCGACCTCCAGCGCAAGGAGGGCGACACCACCCGGTCGATCCACCGCGCCTATCCGATGTGGTTCACGACCCGCGACATGGCGCGGATCGGTCTGCTGATGCTGCGGGGCGGCAACTGGGCGGGCCGTCAGATCGTCCCGGCGGACTGGGTCCGGGCCAGCACCCGCGCCGTCACGCCCGTGAATCGGATGTATCCGTCGGCGCGCCGCCGGGGCCGGTTCGGCTATGGCTACCTCTGGTGGGTGTTCGACGGAGCCTGGAACAGCGGGGTCTACGAGGGGGCCTATACCGGCATCGGCGCGGTGGGCCAGTTCATTACCGTCATTCCCAAGCTCGATCTGGTGGTGGCCCACAAGACCGTGCCCGCGGCGGGCCGGGCCGGCGTCGGGGCGGAGGAGTACGCCGCGCTGCTCGATCGGATCGTCGCCGCGCGCACCGGGGCAATGCCGACGCCGCGCGGCGTTCAGGCGCCGCCCTACGACGTCATCGTGCGGGGCGGCACGGTCATCGACGGTTCCGGCACCGCCGGATTCCGGGCCGACGTGGCGCTGGTCGGGAATCGGATCGTCCGGGTGGAACGGGCTGGCCTCCCCGCCTCCGAGGGCGAACGGGTGGTGGACGCGACCGGCCTGATCGTGGCGCCGGGCTTCATCGATCTCCATGCCCATCTCGAGCCGTTGCCGGCCCTGCCGGCCGCGGAGAGTCACGTGCGGCAGGGCGTCACCCTCGCGTTAGGCGCGCCGGATGGCGGCGGCCCGTTTCCGCTGGCGCCGTATCTCGAGAACGCGGATCGGAGCGGACTCGGGATCAGCGTGGCGTATCTGGTCGGTCACAACAGCGTGCGTCGCGCCGTGATGGGAACCGAGAACCGGGCCCCGACGGCCGCGGAACTGGCGCGGATGGAGTCGATGGTGGCGGAGGGAATGCGGGACGGCGCTTTCGGGATCAGCACCGGACTTCGCTACGTGCCGGGCGTCTACTCGAAGCTCGCCGAAGTGGTGGCGCTTTCCACGGTGGCGGCGCGACAGGGCGGGATCTACACCTCGCATCTCCGCGAGGAGGGCGTCGGTCTGCTCGATGGCGTGGCCGAGGCATTGGAGATCGGCCGGCAGGCCAGGATTCCGGTGGTCCTGACCCACCACAAGGCGGTGGGGCGGCACGCGTGGGGCAAGAGCGTGACGACGCTGGCCATGGTGGACTCGGCCGCCCGGGCCGGCACCGACGCGATGATCGATCAGTACCCCTACACCGCGAGCTACACCGGTCTCGACGTGCTGGTCCCGCCGTGGGCGCTGGCTGGCGGGACGGAAGCGCTCCGGCAGCGGCTGGCCAATCCGACGCTCCGCGACAGCATCGAACGCGGGACCCTCGACCTGATCCTGAACGACCGGGGCGGGGCGGACCTGAAGCGGGTCCAGTTTGCCCTGGTCGGGTGGGATCGGTCTCTTCAGGGAAAGACGCTCCACGACTGGGCGGTGCAGCGGGGCCTGCCACCCACGCCGGAAACCGGGGTCAAGCTGGTCCTCGAGGGCGTGCTCAAGGGTGGCGCCGGGACGGTCTTCCACGTCATGGACGAGGCGGACGTCCGGCGGATCATGGCGCATCCGCGCACCATGATCGCCAGTGACGGGGCGCTGAGCCGGCTTGGCGAAGGCGTGGTCCACCCTCGCAACTACGGCACCTTCCCACGGGTGCTCGGTCGCTACGCGCGCGACGAGCGGGTACTCCCTTTGCCGGTGGCGGTCCACAAGATGACCGGCATGCCCGCCGCGCGACTCGGCCTCCGCGATCGCGGCTGCGTCAGGCCGGGCTGCGTGGCCGACCTGACGCTGTTCGACCCCGATCGAGTGGCGGAGGTCGGGACGTTTGCCGATCCGCACCACTATCCGGTCGGAATTCCGTGGGTGTTCGTCAACGGCGAGGCCGTGGTGGCCAACGGTGAACTGACCCCGGCTCGTCCGGGCCGCGTGGTCCGCCGGCCCCGCCGGTAGCGCCCAAGCGGCTCGGAGGCCCGGCGTCGGTCAGTCGGCGCGGGCCTCCTGGTACGCCTGTCGGAACGACCACGCCTTCCGCCACGTCCAGCCGACCGCGGCGGCGCCGCCGAGCATCGCGACGGCCGGGGTCACGCTGCCCAGACCCAGCACCGAGCCGAGCATTCCGCCGGCGAACATTCCGCCGAGGCCGTACATCAGCGAAAACACCACGACCAGTTGGAGAATGCTGCCGTTCAGGTACGATCGGGTGATCAGGAACTTCTCTCCGTCGTCGTACTTGACCCCCACCAGCACCGGTTTCCGCCCGTTGCGCCAGACGTAGACGCAGCCGGATCGGCCCGGCATCAGGTTCTCGAACAACGGCCCTTCGCAGACCGGCTTGTCGAGTACCGTGCCGCCGACCTGGAGCACGTCGAGTTCCGACACCGACCGGTAGGTGCCGATCAGCTTGGTGTTGCCGTGGCGGTCGACCGGCTGGACCAGCTCGCCGCCGCTCAGGCTGCCGACTCGTTCGAGCCGACCGCAGTGCTTCTCGATGACGGACATCAGGCAGCCCTCATTTCCTGGTAGGCTCGATAGAACCGGTAGGCGGTGTACCACGAGATGCCCACGGCGTAGAGAAATCCTCCCATCAGACCCAGCGCCGAGCCCTCCTTGCCGCCGACCATGCCGACCAGCATCCCGACCACGACCGCCGGGATCAGCACGATGAAGGGCGAGAAGACGACGTAGAACAGCATCCCGGCCACCAGGCCCTTGGCCGGCATTCGAAAGGTCGAGCCATCGGCGGCAATGGCGCCGATGATGACCTTCTTCCGGATGTGATGGACGTAGGTGAACAGGGTGACTTCCTGGCCGGGCCGCAGACCGGCGGCGATCTCGTGGCCCAACTGATCGCTGGCCACCGTGTAGCCCTCGAGGTGCCGGTCGCCGATCCGGATGAGCGGGAAGACCATCCGATGTTTGTAGTAGCTGGTGCTGGTGGTGCCGTCGGTATAGCGAGTTTCAGACTTGAGGAACCCGCCGCCATCCGGTTGGGACAGCTGCTTCAACACGCCTTGGATCACGGGCATCGACTCCGGCCAGGGTTGGTCTCGGAGTGCCATTCGTAATCCCGTCCCGATTCCCCTCACATGGCCGGCACTCAGGCCCGGACGGGTTGAGGCGCCGGTACAGATTGAAACGGCCCCGGCCGCCTGGCGGAGCCTGGAAGGCCGACGAGGTCAACCCGAAGCCTGGCGCAACCGGGCGCGATCCTCGCGACGGAACATGTTCTCCACCCCGACCCGTAAGGATGGATGAATCAACGCAGAGTCAACGATGCCGATTTCGGGAACGCCCCGCCGGGGCCTGCTGATCATGTGGTCGTGGTACCTGGGCGGATCCGTGGCCGGGGCCGTCCAGGTGCCGGGAGAAAGCGGCGTTTCCCCGAGGGTCCAGCCGACAGAGCGGCGGGTCACCATCGTCAGCGACGGCTGGCGGCTGATTGGCGAGCTGACGCTTCCCGGGGGTCGGGGTCGGGCGCCGGCCGTGCTCCTGCTCAGTGGTGCCGGATCGGATCGGCAGGCGTACCGACGCTTGAGCGCCACGCTTGCGGCGCGCGGGATCGGGTCGCTTCGACTCGACTCCCGGGCCATGGGCGAGAGCATCAACCGAGGCCGTTTCATCCCCTTCGACTCTACCGGCCACAACGGCTCCCTCGGGCTCGACCGCGACTGGGCCGATGTTCGAGCCGCGCTTCGGTTCCTCGAGAGGGAGCCGCGGGTCGACCGGAGCCGAATCGGAGCGGTGGGTGCCAGCATGAGCGGCGAAGCCCTGGCGAAGGCGATCCGGGGACGAACCTCGCCTCGAGCCGTGATCTATCTGTCGCCCGGGTCGTTCTCGGACTCGTCGCTGGCCGACGTGGACCGGATCGGTCGTCGTACCACCTTCGTCTACTCGGCCCGGGAAATGATTGTCCGGCGGTTCGACAAGGCCCGGTGGACTCGTCGGGGCACCAGTACGGCGCGGGTCATCATGGTGCCGGATTCGGCTCACGCGACCGGATTGCTGGCCGCCTCGCCCCTGCTCGTCGAACGGCTGGCCGAGTGGCTGACGCGGGCCCTGGCGGTCGAACCGGCCGATTCCCGGTGGCGACACGCCGCCGATCGGGTGGCACCCGTGGTAATGAATCGGCTCGACGATCTCGAGCGTCCCGGTGAGGAGACGGCGAGTCTCGGTCAGGGCGCCGCGGGGCGGCTTCGATTCCTCGTTGCCTGGTACCGGAGCCGGCGGGATGCGGCGTCGCTCCACGCCGTTGGCGAGGCCGCGGATCGGCTGATCGAGCTGACCTCGTCGGTGGCGAGCGACTCGGTCGATGTCAGCCTCTACTTGGGGCTGGCTGGCCCGGCCACCGCGTTGCTCGACGCGGCCGATGCCACCGAGGACGATCGCCATCGGCGCCACGCGGTCGCGCTGTTCGACCGGATCCGAAACGTGGCTCGGCCCGACGGCGATGGCTTGACCTGGGGTCCGGCCAACGACGTCGCGTTCGGCGATGCCGGCATCGCGTTGGCGCTGTTCGCCGCGGGCCGCCGCCTCGGGGATTCGACCTATCTCGGGGCCGCCGCCGCCTCCGGTCGAACATTGCTCCGCCGGAGCCGTCCCGACTCGGGCGGTCGGAACTGGTTTCGGTCGGAACGTCCGCCCCACTATGTCCTTCCGAACTTCTCGCACGGCGCCGCCGGGATTGGAACCGCGCTGTCGATTCTCGGCCGTGGGCCGGACGGCCCGGCCGAGTTCGGCGCGGCCGCCGCCGGAGCCGAGCGATACCTGCTCTCGATCGCTCGACGCGACGAGGGTGGATTCCGGGTTCCCTACGGCTGGCCGGTGCCCGCGGGCGGATGGGGACGTCCGTTCGACATCGGCTGGGCTCATGGCCAGGCCGGTACGGCCCGTCTCTTCTGGGAGCGCTGGCGGATCACTCGCGATCCGGCCTCACTGGCGCTGGTGCGCGAAGCAGTGGCCGGCCTCGACTCCGCCGGGCTGTACGGCGCGCCGGCGCCGGGGTACGGAGCCAATCGCTTCGGGGTCGACTTCCGGTTTGGTCTCGCTGGTGTGGCCGATTTCCTTGCCGACCTCTACGACGAGACGGGTGACCGCCAGTACCTCGATCGCGCCCTCCGGCTGGCGGAGGAGATCGTGGCTCGCGCCGATCCGAACCCGGAGCGGCTCGCCTGGACCGTACCGCGCTGGGCATTCATGCCGGACCCCGGCCGGCCCGCGGTGTTCACGTCCTTCTTCCACGGCGCGGCCGGGCCGGGTCTGGTGTTTCTCAAGCTCGAGGCGTTGCTCACCGGCCGTCGTCCGCCGGGTTCACTCCCTGACAGCCCGTTCGGGGAATGGTGATCCCTGGTTCGGAATCAGGGCGGCCAGCCCTCCGGCCGCGTGGCACAGAGCAAGGTCAGGTGGGGACCCTGATGTGACGGCGTGAGCGTCTGGATCGGAGCCACGGCCGGGTCGCCGAGTCCGTCGTCGTCGCCGAGTCGGAGGGAGAGGCTGGCCACGGGGAGCGGAACGGACCAGTCGCCGCCGTCGGCCAGGATCAGCGAGTCCGCGCCGGTGGCCGGGCCGACCAGGACGCGGGCTCGGCCTTCGAACAGGGTCGGGACCCGTTCGAGCGTGGTCAGGAGCGTGACGGTGAGGGGGAGACTTTCGCCGGCGGCGGTGATGACGCCGAACCCCTGCTCGCCGGGCCGCCGCCTCGGGTGAATGAAGCAGGCGTAGCGGCACGGAAACGGGGTCGGTACCTCCGCCAGCAGGTTGCGCAACCGCCGGCCCACCGCCGGCACCATGCCGTTGGTCGGGTTCGACCGTCGCTCGGGGGTTTCACTGGCGCCCATCGCTGCCGTCCTGCCTGGGTCCTTCCCAAGCTAGGGCCCCGGCGCCCGCGGGGCCAATCCGGCGGCTATTTGGTGGCGTCGAGCTTGGCCTGCCAGCGGGCCGCGTCGTCCGGTCGCTTCCAGGCCTGATAGAGGCGGACCAGGCGGCGCCGGGCATCGGCGACAATCGGGGCCGACTCGCCCCGGGCGGTCACCAGCCCCGCCTCGCCGCTCAGCAGCAGCGTCTCAGCCTCGCCGTAGCGCCCGGCCGTGGTCAGGAAATCGCCGAGGATGCTCTCGGAGGAGGGAATGGCAAAGTGCCCGGGCGGAAACGTCTCGCGGCGGATGGCCAGGGCCTGACGGAGCCACGGTTCCGCGGCCGCGAGCGAATCCTGGGCGGCCAGCGCCCGTCCGAGGATGCTCATCGCGGTCGACACGGCGGGATGAACGTCCTCGAGGCTGCGGCCCCGCAGCGCCAGGACCTCGCGGGCCCACTTGGCGCCCTCCGCCGGGCGACCCCGGTTGACCAGGAAATCGGCGTAGCTGAACATCGTCCAGGCATACTCGGGATGCTCCGGACCGAGCGCGCGACGCCGGATGGCCAGAGCGGCCTGATAGGTGGAATCGGCGGCGTCGAACCGGCCGAGCCACTCCTGGATGGCGGCAAGCGGGGAGAGGATCGACGCGACGAGCGGGTGCTCCTGGCCGAGGCCCCGGCGGGCTCGTCCCACCGCGTCCACGAGCAGCGACTCGGCCTCGGCGCGGCGGCCCTGCTCCCCGATGATGACGCCGAGATTGGTGGCCGCGTATGCCTGGAGCGAGTCGTTGGCGTTGCTGGCGCGGAGCATGGCCAGCACTTCCCGGAAGAGCGGCTCCGCCTCGTCCATCCGGCCCAGCCGGGCCAGGATCCGGGCGCGATGATCGAGATAGTCGACCGCGGCGTGGTCGTTCCGGTCGGCAAAGCGCCGGTACATCGCGATCGCGCCGGCCAGGACGGAATCGGCTTCGACGTAGCGGCCGAGGTACTCGAGCGTGGTGCTGACCCGCGCCTGAGCGGCGGCGACATGGCGACTTCCGGTCGGGGCCTGGGCTCGGTAGCTCGTGAGGGAACGTTCGAACTGGGCCAGCGCGGCGTCGAATTCGCCGAGCGCCAGGTAGGTCCCGCCGATGATCTCCCGCACCTCCGCATCGAGTTCCGGGCGGCCTTGGACGCGGTCGATTTGGAGCACGGCGGAGTCGAGGACCTCGCGCACCGTCACGTCGCGACCGAACGAGGCCGGATTGGCCGCGCCCAGCATGGTGGCCAGGAACGCCTTGACCTCGGTGGCGCGGGCGCGTTCCCGCTCGGCTTCGCGGCCCCGGATGGTGGCGATCACGGTGCCGCCGATCATCGCGACCACGGCCAGCGCGATTGCCGCCGATTCGGCCCGTCGGCGCCGGATCAGCTTCCGGAACCGATAGCCGATCCCGTCGGGTCGGGCGGACACCGGAAGGCCGTCGAGATGACGGCGAATGTCCCGCGCCAGCTCGGCCACCGAGTCGTAGCGCCGATCCGGCTCCTTGCGGAGCGCCATCAGCACGATCGCGTCGAGGTCGCCCTCGAGCGCGCCGCGGGCCCGCGCCGCCGACCGTTCGCCCAACTCGACTTCGCGACCCGGCGGCAATGCGGCGCTCGGCCTGGGCGGCGTCGTCTCGGTGATGACTCGTTCGATTTCCGCGGAGGACTTGCCCCGGACGTCGAGCGGCCGGACGCCGGCCAGCAACTCGAACAGCACCACCCCCATCGCGTAGACGTCGGTTCGGGTGCCGGCCGGGAGGCCGCGGACCTGCTCGGGCGAGGCGTAGTCCGGCGTGTAGGCCCGCGGGCCGATCTCGGTGTCCGGGGGTCGACCGGGGTCGTCGACGTCGCCGAGGAGTTTGGCGATTCCGAAGTCGAGGAGTTTGACCGTGCCCTCGCCGTTCACCAGGATGTTGCCGGGCTTGAGATCGCGATGAATGACGAGGCTCTGGTGGGCGTACTCCACCGCCTTGGCCACCTGGAGGAAGAGCCGGAGCCGGTCGGCCACGCCCAGTTGGCGTTGATCGGCCCAGGTGGTGATCGGGAGGCCGTCGATCAACTCCATCACGAAGTAGGGCCGGCCGTCGGGCGTCACCCCGCCGTCGTGCAGCACCGCGATGTTCGGATGGGTCAGGAGCGCGAGGATCTGGCGTTCGCGCCGGAACCGGGCGATGGCGATGTCGCTGGTGGCCTGGTGCCGGAGGAACTTGATGGCCACCCGGCTCCGATACTGATCGTCGTCGCGAACGGCCTCGTAGACCGTTCCCATCCCGCCTTCGCCGATTCGGCGGACGATCCGATACCCGCCGATCCGGTCTCCCGGCGCCCGCTCCGAGGCCAGCAGTCCCCGTTCGGCCAGCTCCGGGATCGGGCTTTCGAGTCGGCTGCCGGTCCGCTCATGGGCGGCCAGGAGGCCGGCCACCCGGCTGGCCAGCCACGGATCGGTCAACGTGGCGAGGAACGCGGTCCGCTCCTCGGCCGGCCGGTCCAGCGCGGCTTCGAATGCCGCCTGGAGGGCGGCCAGTCGGTCGGGGGTCAGCTGTTCGTCGGCCATCAGGTGGTGACGTCGGGCGGGGCGGAGCCGAGTGCGTCGAGGAGGAACGCGCGGGCAAAGGTCCAGTCGCGCTTGACCGTGGCCGGCGAGATGCCGAGCGCCTCGGCCGTCTGGTCGATGTCGAGTCCGCCGAAGAAGCGGAGCTCCACCACCCGGGCCTGCCGGGGCGCGAGGCCTTCGAGCTGGACCAGGGCGTCGTCGAGGGCCACCAGTTCGAGCAGCCGCTCCGACTTCTGGTCGGGGACGTCGAGCGACTCGTCGAAGGTGACGCGAATGCCGTGATCCCGCTTCTGTCGACTTCGGCGGCGGGCGTGATCGATCAGGATCCGGCGGATGATCCCGGCGGCGACGGCAAAGAAATGGGATCGGTTCTGCCAGGTGGATCGGCTCTGGCCCAGCAGCCGGACGAACGCCTCGTCGGCGAGTTCGGTCGGCTGGAGGGTGTGACCGTCCGCTTCCCGGCGAAGGGCGGCGGCGGCGATGCCGTGGAGGTCGTCGTACACGCGGGCCGCCAGGCGGTCGGCGGCACCCGGGACGCCCTGCTGGACCTCCTCGAGGAGGATGGTTACGTCGCGCTCGGTCAGAGCGGGCCTCCGGAAGGGGGGAACGGAACAGCGCGAGAAATTAACGCGCCGTCGCCTCGCCGGCGACCGCCCCGGCAGACCCCGGCATGAGGGAAGCCCGGGCGGCTTTCCGTAAAGGGGGCAGGACCTTCACCACCCGGGAGAACCGCATGATCGCCACCGTCACCATCCTGGCGCTGTTGATCGGGTTACAGCCGCCCAAGCCCGAGGATGACCTGGCCGGTCTGGTCCGGGCGTACTTGGGGCTCAACCAACCGAGCGACTGGGCCGGGATCGAGGGCTTGCCGGGAACCAAGTGGGCGGCCCTCCCGCCGACGTCGCTCACCAACTGTCTCCCCAACGGCGACTGCTTTGCCCGGCAGGGCACGGTGGCGCTCGGCGGTCGTGGGGCCACCATCGTGGCTACCGGGGCCCGGACCATGGTGGTGACGATCCTGATCCGATCGCCGGCAGCCGCTGGCGAAAGCGCCCTCGTTGGAGCACTGACCCGGGCCGGACTGTCGGCGACGCTGGCTCGCTGCCCGATCCGGGCCGGCGCGGGGGGGACCAGCTGGTATCGAATCGGTGGCGCGGCGTCGCCGGGATTCCTCTCGATCCAGCCGGCCGGGCCGGGCCGACCGACCGAGGGCTACATCCTCACGTCAGGCGACGCTCTGCCGGCCCTCCAGCCGAACCAGTTGGCGCTCTACACCGAACAGTGCGCTCCCGGCGCCGAGCGGAAGCCGGTGTCGACCAGCAAGCCGCACGAGATCCTGGCGCGGACGATGGTGGCCCTGCTGGCTCCGGCCGGGACCGGCCTCTACGACTGGAAGACCCTCCGATCCCTCCCGACGGAGATCACCTGGACCGGCGAGAACCCGATCGCGGCCGACCTGACGTCGCGGGGCGACTCCAACCCGGTGATGCTCTCGGGAAGCGTTGCCTATGCCGGTCGGACCTTTTCGGTGCTCGCGAGCGGCACCACCAATCAGGTCAAGCTGGTGGCGTTCGAGGAAACCGGTCTCCACCCCAGGGGCGAACATCTCCTTGGCGTGGTCTACGAACAGGGGATTGCCGTCCGCCTGGTCCGCTGCGGTCCGGTGTACACCGAGTCGACCAACAACTGGTACGAGCTGTCGGGGCCCCGCACGCTGGGGGCCACCGTGCGGCAGTCGATTCGGTACGATGGCAATCAGGTCCAGGACAGCTACGAGCTGCGGCTCGACGGCAGTCTGCCCAACCGGGATCCGCGGGACCGCAATCCCGGCGTCAACGGTTGCCGCTGAGCGGCTCTTGTCCCGGAGGACCGGACGCGCCATACTACCGTGACAACACACGGGTGTAGCGGGCCACTACCGCTACAGGGAATTCTCGGAGGTCGGGCCGCCTCCGCTGGACCGCGAGGTTCCCCGTGTGGACCGTTCAGGCAATCCGGGGTGGGCCCGTTGCTGGCCCCGCCCATGTAAACACTCCGCTCGACACCACGGTTATACCGCCGGGACCCGGCCCCTCGAGGCCGGGAGCTCGGCGTTCGCTTTTCCATCCCTTCGACCATTCCGTGCCAAGGAACCGCCGATGACGCTCGCCGGGTGGGTTACCATGTCCGTGTCGCTGGCCTGTGTCTGGGGCCTCGTCATCTGGTGCTACCGCCGGATCCTCCAGTCGCCGCAGCAGGAAAAGGCTCCGCCCGGCTTCGGCCCCTGAGCCTAACGGCGCGCCCGGGGCGGTTGACCCTGGTCGCGCCGGACGGTCTGGCGCTTGCCCTTGATGGTGGCGGCGCGGAGGGCTTCGACCACCTGGTCGACGAGCTCCTCGGAGACCTCGACCAGGGAGAAGCGGTCGGCGATCTCGATGGCCCCGATGCTCGCGGCCGGGACCTTGGCCTCGTTGACGATGGCGCCGACCAGATCGGCCGGCCGGATGTTGAGCTTGCGGCCGGCGCCCACGAAGATCCGTCCCATCCCCGCCGCCCCGGGGCGCTGCTTGCCCTTCACGATCGGGACGATCTCCTCCTCGTCGATTTCGGTCGCGCCCGCCCCGGCCAGATGGGCCAGCTTGACCGCGGCGGCGGCGACTTCGAGCGGATCGAACTCCTCCGCCAGCGACTCGACGATGCCGCGATAGCCGTCGAGGTCGCCGGCGGTGACGGCCTCGCGGAGCGCGCCCCGGGTCTGCTCGAGCCGGGTGGCGCGGATGTCGACCGCCGTGGGGAGCCGGGCGATCTCGATCCGCTGCTTCGTCATCTGCTCGATGGTCCGGAGCATCCGGTGCTCGCGCGGCTCGTAGAGCGTGATCGCGACCCCCGCCCGTCCGGCCCGGCCCGTCCGTCCGATCCGATGGACATACGCCGCCGGCGACTCGGGCACGTTGTAGTTGACGACGTGGCTGATCTGCTCGATGTCGAGACCGCGCGCCGCCACGTCGGTGGCCACCAGCAGGTCGACCGACCCGGTGCGGGTCCGCTTCATGACCCGGTCGCGCTGGACCTGGGTCATCCCGCCGTGGAGCGCCAGGGCCTGGTAGCCCCGCCCGGCCAGACTCTCGGTCAGGCTGTCGACCTCCATCCGGGTCCGGCAGAAGACCAGGGCCAGGGTCGGCGCCTCGAGGTCGAGGACCCTGCCTAACGCCAGGACCTTCTGCGCCCGGGGTACCAGATAGGCGGTCTGCCGGACCTTCGGCAGGGCTCCCTTGGGCGTCGTCTCCCGGGCCACCAGGATCCGGGCCGGCTGATCGAGGTGCCGTTCGGCGATCCGGCCGATCCGCGGGGCCATGGTGGCGGAGAACAGCGCGGTCTGACGCCGGGCCGGCGCGGCCGAGAGAATGGCCTCGAGATCCTCGGCAAAGCCCATGTCCAGCATTTCATCGGCTTCGTCGAGCACGATGGCCGTGAGTCCGCTCAGATCGAGGGTCGACCGCCGGAGATGATCGAGCGCCCGGCCCGGGGTGGCCACCACCACGTGGACGCCCCGCCGGAGGACCCGGATCTGCTGGGAAAACTCCTGGCCGCCGTAGATCGGGACGGTGGTCGCGTCGAGCGCCCGGCCGTAGCGATGGAACGCCTCGGCCACCTGCATCGCGAGTTCGCGGGTCGGGACCAGCACCAGCACCGACGGGCGCGACGGCGCGGGCTGACCGGGCGGCAGTCGCTGGAGCAGGGGCAGGGCAAAGGCCGCGGTCTTGCCGGTGCCGGTCGCCGCCTGGCCCAGGAGGTCGCGGCCGGCCAGGAGGGGCGGAATGGCCTCGCGCTGGATCGGGGTGGGCTCCTCGTAGCCGAGGGCGGTCACCGCGGTCACGAGCTTGGGGTCGAGGCCCAGCGCTCTGAAGGGACTTTGCATCAGTACGCGGCTTTCTTGTCCACCACCGACAGCAGGGGCTCGCCGGCCACGAACCGGCGGAGATTCTCCCGGAACAGGATCCAGGTCCGCTCCCGTTCCCAGTCCGATGTGGACCCGACGTGCGGCGTGATGATGACGTTAGGCAGCGACCAGAGCCGATGGCCGGCCGGCAGCGGCTCGGGGCGGGTCACGTCGAGCCCGGCGCCCGCCAGGCGGCCTTCCTCGAGCGCCCGGGTCAGGGCCTCGGTGTCGACCGTGCCCCCGCGACCGATGTTGATGAAGTAGGCCGTCGACCTCATGCCCCGGAAGAGCGCCTCGTCGAAGACGTTGGCGGTGGCGGGGGTGAGCGGCAGGGCGTTGACGACGACGTCCGCCTCGGTCGCGAGCCGGGCCAGTTCGCTCGCGCCGCCCACGTACTCCACCAGATCGTTGGGCGGTGTCTTGTTGTTCCGGGTGGCGATGACCCGCATGCCCATCGCGCGGCCGATGGTGGCCACCTCGGTGCCGATGCCCCCGAGGCCAGCCACCAGCAGGGTCTTGCCGCGGAGTTCCGGCATTTCCGATCCGCGGAACAGGCTGTCCGTCCAGCTCCCGGTCTTCATCAGCGGCACCGCCACCTGGAGTCGCCGGGTGAGGCCGAGCAGCAGACCGAAGGTGTGTTCGCCAAGCGGGGGCGCGTAGACCTTCTGGGCGTTGGTGAGCACGATCGGGCTCGCGGCAAAGCCGGGCACCGCGAGCGGTCCCTCGACGCCGGCCGACGCCGACTGAACCCACCGGAGCCGGTTGGCGCGCCGAAACGCCTCGGCGGAGAATCCGCCGAGCAATCCGTCGGCGTCGGCCACCCGGGCGGCGGCCTCGGCCGCGGTCCGCACCACCCGCACCTCGACGCCAGGCGCCACGTAGGCAAGTTCGGCCATCCGCCCGGTCTTCTCGGGCCACATGTCCTGGATTACCACCACCGTGGGCCGGGTCCAGCCGGCCGTCCGGGCCGTGGGCGACGGTCCGGGGCGGAGTTCGAGTTCGTCGATCAGCGGCGGGGGAATCAGCCCCACCATTTCCCGGAACACGTGGCGCGCCAGGTCGGGATGCGGGCCCGAGCGGGTGATCTCCTCGGCCGGCGCCCGCCGGGCCACCGCGGCCGCCACGGCCGTTCGGGTCGCGGCCAGCGCGGCACGGGTCCGCTCCAGCAGCTCCGGTCCGCCGGGGGCACCCCGGCCCGGGACCACGACCACCGGGTCGAGGAGCTGCAGCCGCTGAATTACGCGGAGCCAGGCCTCGGTCCGGGTCGAGTCGACGAGCGCGCCCTCGCCCACGAGGTGGCCGGCAAAGAGCACCCGCGCGTCCGGCACCCAGACGACGCCGTTGCCGGCGCTGACGGCCCGTTCCAGATCCTTGACCTCCACTCGGCGGGTGCCGAGGGTCATGGTGCCGGAAAAGCCGAGCCCCGCGGCCGCGGCCCGTCCTGAGGGAACCAACTCCACCGCGCCCGCCCCGCCGACCCCGGTTCCGTTCGGCGCGAAGACCGCCCGAATCGGCTTGCCGCTGGCGCGCCGGATCCGGGCCACGGCCGGGTCGGCGGCTCCGGTCGCGATGGCCAGCACGTCGGGGCCGAGGTCGACCCAGCCGGCCGTGGCGCCATCGCGCCCGGTCGGGAGGACGAACACGCCTTCGGCCACCCGCCGGGCGGTTTGGGCCACGCCGGCGGTCGGCGCGAGGAGGAGGACGGCCAGGGCCGCGACGCGAATCGTCATGGGAGGATGCCTAACGGTTGAAGACGCGGGGGGTGTAGGCGATCCCGTCCGGAGTCTGACCGACGGAGAGATGGCCGGCCACCGTTCGGGTGGCCAGGTCGACGATCACCACCCGACCCTGGGTGGCCAGAGACTCGAGCGCGTAGCGGCCGTCGGGGGTGATGGTGATGCCCTGGGGTTCCGCGTCGGGGAACGAGAGCCGGCCGAGTTCCCGCCGGGACGCCCGGTCGAGGATCCGGAGTTCCCCCGATTTCACGTCCGGCAGCAGCACCGTTCGCCCATCGGGCGAGAACAGGATCCGATAGGGCCACCCGAACCCCTCGGCCGCGACGGTGACCTGGCCGGTGGCGGGGTCGATGACGCTGACCTTGCCGGTGGTGTTGCTCCCCACCCAGACCTCGTTCGCGTCGGGCGTCACGTTGATCGCCTCCGGCATGGCGGGCACCTCCCAGGAGCGGACGAACTGTCCGGTCCGGAGGTCCAACTCCGAGACGGTGTTGCTGCCGACGTTGCCGGTAAAGGCCCGCCGGCCGTCGGCCGCCACGCCCACCATGTGTGATCCGGCCTGTCGGGTCGGCGCGACGCGGCGGACCTTGCCCTCGCCCACGTGGACCACGACGACGTGCCCGCTGGCCTCGGAGGTGACCGCCACCAGACTGTCGCCAGGCAGATAGACGATCCCGTGCGGGCGTTCATGCTCCCCGAGGTCGATCGTCCGCACGACTCGAAGGGCCGCGACGTCGATGACCGTGAGGGTCCGGCCCGGCTGGGCCGCGTAGTAGTCGGTGACGACGGCGGTGCGGCCATCCGCCGAGAGCGCGACTTCGTGCGGCCCCTGGCCGGTCGGCAGCGTGGCCAGGATCCGGCCCGACGCCACGTCGATGATGGTGGCGGTCGAGACCGACTTGTTGGTGATGATCAGGGTGCCCGCCAGGCCGGCGACCTGGGCGGCAACGGGTCCGGCCAGGAGGGCGACGGTCGTGGTGGCCACGGCAAGGTGGCGGGTCAGGTGGAGCGACATGGGGCGGGTCCGATCGATGACGAGTCGGGGTAAGATGCCGGCCTCGGGGTCCGGTGGCCAGTCGCCGACCGCGATCAGGCCCGGGATTGGTGGGCCGGGGCTGTCGGCCCCGGTGGTCGAAATCCGATATTGGGGTGGACTCGACGAAACGGAGACATGACGGACGACCATGGTGAGGTCGGCGGGGAGCCGCTGGCGGAGTTGATTCGAGCGGCCGAGTCGGGTGACGCGGAGGCGGCCGGCCGGCTGTTCTCGTCGTTATACCAGGAACTCCACACCCTCGCCGGGCGCCACGTTCGCCGATTCGACGGCGTCGTCACGCTCGGAGCCACCACTCTGCTCCACGAGGTCTACCTGGCGGTGTCGTCGCGGGAGGCCGTCCGGTTCCCCGATCGATCGCGGTTCTTCGCCTATGCCTCGCGGGCCATGCGGGGGCTGGTCATTGACTATGCCCGGAACCGGAAGGCGCAGAAGCGGGGCGGGGAGTTTCAGTTCACGTCGCTCGAGGGCGCGGAGCCCGATCCCGATTCGAGCCGCGGCAGGGATCTTGAGCAACTGGGCGAGGCGCTCGAGTCCCTCGGTCGCCTCGATCCGCCGCTCGCCGAACTGGTGGACCTGCACTTCTTCTGCGGATTCTCGTTCGTCGAGATCGCCGCGCTCCGCTCGGTGTCGGAGCGAACGGTCCAGCGCGACTGGCGCAAGGCCCGCCTCCTCCTCCAGGAGTACCTCGAGGACGAACCCGCCTAGCGTCGGTCGCCGATGGAGTCGGCCAGGGCCCGGGCCCAGCGCGGAAGGGAGTGGTGACCCCCGAAGCCCGACTCGAGCGGCGCCAGGGATCGACGCACGTACGAGCGGGCGGCGGTCGTGTCGCCCGTTCCGAGAAGGGCTCGGCCCTGAAGCAGGAGGCCATGGCCGATCAGGCCGCTCCGTTCGAGGGCGACGCTGTCCGGGCCGGCGGTTCGGATCAGGTGATCGGCGTACGGGATGGCGGCCGCATAGTCGCCTTCCTCGATCAGGACGCTGGCGGCCTCGCGGACGGCGGCCACCGTCACCGGACCACCCATGTTCGGTCCGTACTTCCAGGTAGCGAGCGCCGCCGTGACGCGCGCCGCCGCCTCCGCGCCGGATCCCCGGATCCGGGCGATCTGGTCGGCGTGGTCGATCAGGAGCCGATCGCCACTCTCCGCCACCAACGGGTCGGTGGCCAGGCGCCGCGCGGCCTCGTCGTGATGGCGCGCCTCCTCGGCGCGCGCCCGCCGGATCGCGATCCGGCGCTGAAGGCCATGGATCAGGTACTCGCGCGATCGACCGACGTCGTCGGTCCGCGTCAGGGCGCGGTCGAGCCAGACGGCGGCCGAGTCGAACTGTTCGAGCTCGAGCAGCGTCCAGCCGTATCCGACGGACAGCAGGCTGATCAGGCCGGGCGGTACCGGCTCGTCCGCCAGATCCGCCAGCACCGTCCGATAGACCTCGCTGGCGGCCTGGAACTCGCCCAGCATCTGATGGAGAAACCCGACGTTGTAGGCCATGACCGGATAGACCTCGGGGTCGGCGAGTTCCCGGGATGATGCCAGGAGACGACGCCGGAGCGGCAGCGCTTCCCGGTTCCGGTTCCGGTATTGCAGGGTCAAGGCGAGACTGTTCAGGGCGAGTTCGTACGCCTGGCCCGTCGTGTCGCCATCGGCGCGAAGTCGGTCGACGATCCGCTGGCGGAGCACGATGGCGGAGTCGACCCGGAACCGGCCGCGCCGATTGACCAGCACCGCGGCCTCCGCTTCGTCGCAGGCCGTGCCGTCGAACACCGTGGGCGAAACGTCGCGCATCGCCCGCCGACCGGCGGCGATGAAAACCGCGGCGGAATCGTTCTTGTCCTCGAGGGTGAGGTAGTACCCGACCCGGCATCGGAGGGTGCCGCCCCAGCCGGCGTCGCCGAGGGAATCGGCGGTGCGGACCGCGCGGTCGAGAAGGGCGTGCGCGGTGGGCACCTGGCCGTCGCGCTCGTAGTTGCGGGCGTACTGGGCGGCGAGCTGGATCGCGCCGCGCGGGTCGCGTCGGTACTGCCGCTCCAAGGCCAAACGACCCTTTTCGAGCAGCTGCTCATATGTCATCGGCGGACTGCCGGGGCCGATCAGCCGGAACAGCAGGGCCTCGAAGTTGACGGTCGTGGCGGAACGGCGACGCGCCTCCTGGGCCCGTTCCAACTGACGCCGGGCTTCGAGCATCTGATCGATCGCGACGCCGGTGCCGGCAATCAGGGCGGTGACCGCGGCAGCCGTGGCCAGCGCCGCGACTCGATGCCGGCGGAGGAACTTCCGGGTTCGGTATCCCCACGAGTCCGGTCGGGCCACGACGGGTTGATCGGCCAGGAACCGGCGGAGATCGTCGGCCAGGGCCGCCACCGTCTGGTAGCGTTCCTCGGGCCGCTTCTTGAGGGTCTTGGCGAGGATCGTGTCGAGGTCGCCGTGGTAGAGTCTGCGGAGCCGGCTGGGCGTGGCGGAACGGATCGCGGCCTGCTGCTCGGTCGAGTCGTCGAGCGGTTGCCGGCCCGGCGTGACGGCATCGGACAGGCGCACGGGATCGGTGTTCACCGCGGCGAACAGGTAGGCGGCCGCGGTCTCGAACTGGGTGCCGGTGGGGTGGCGTCCGCTGAGCAGGACGTACAGCATCACGCCGAGCGAATAGATATCGGTGGCCGTCGATACGGGCTCGCCCAGAAACAGCTCGGGAGCGGCATACTCCGGCGTGAACGCCCGGCCGCCCTCCTCGGTCAGAGTGCCCGGGCCCCCGGTCGGCCGTCCCTGATCGAGCAGCTTGGCGATGCCGAAATCGAGCAGCTTGACGACGCCCTCCGGCGTCACCATCACGTTGGACGGCTTGAGATCGCGATGGACGATCAGGCTGGCGTGAGCCGCGGCCACCGCGTCGAGGACGGCGAGGAACAATTCGATCCGCTGGCGGGGCCCGAGCCGTCGTACGTCGGCGTGCTCGTCGATCCGTTCGCCCTGGACGTATTCGAGGACCAGGTATGGCTGGCCGATGTCGGAAACGCCCGCGTCGAGCAGCCTGCCGATGTTGGGATGGTTGAGCCGCGCCAGCACCGTCCCCTCGAGCACGAACCGCTGCTCCGCGGCCCGCCCCACCAATGCCAGACTCAGCAACTTGACGGCGACTTTCCCCTGGTACCGCCCATCGTTTCGACGGGCCAGCCACACCGAGCCCATGCCGCCCTGACCGAGCGGCGACTCGAGGGTGTAGTTCCCGATCGACTGCCCGGCCAGACCCGATCCACCGCGGCCGAGGAACTCCTCGATCCGGGCCGCGCCGGGAAGCTCCTCGCGGAGCCTCGCCTCGCGGGCCAGGAGCAGTTCGAGCCGATCGGCCATGGCGGGGTCCTCCTCACGGCGGGCGGCCAGCCAACCCGGCAGCTGCGCGGGGGGGATTTCGAGAGCCTGGTCGAGCAGGGGCCCGAGCCGGGCCCAGAGATCCGGATCGATGGGTGACATGGGACTCGCGGCTGAAGACGTCCGAAACAGGTCGACCCGAGGGGGCGTCCTCGGATTGGACCTGGGGTCAGCGGATTAGATCGGGATTCGGCTCGCCAAGGCGACAACCAAGGCCCAGCGCTACTGACAGGCCGCGCAGACTCCGTGGAGCTGGACTTCGCGGCGATCGATCCGGAACCCGTCGATGGCCGTCCGCCGCCGGTTGACCCGCACGTCGACCGCGGAGAGGTAGACGTCCCACACCTGGCCGCACTTCCGGCAGACGAAGTGATGATGCTCGTCGGGGTTGATCTCGAACTGGACCGCGGCGCCCGCCATGTCGAGCGTCCGGAGCAGCCCCTCGCGCACCAACTCCTGCAGGTTCCGATAGACCGTGGCGTGCGACACGGTCGGCAGCACCTCCCGAACCTGGCGAACCAACTCGTCGGCGGTGGGGTGACCCATGGCCTCGCTGAGGACCCGGATCAACACTTCCCGCTGCGGCGTCAGCCGGAGCCCGCGGCGGACGCACGCCTCCCGAAGGTGGGCGTACCGTTCGGCGGGCGGCGAGAGCGGCATGGCGGATCCGAAAGACGTCGGGAAACGGACTGGAACGGCTCTTTATTGCTGCGAAATCCTACTTGATAATAGTTATCGGATTGACTAGCGTCCAGGCCAGGACACGATCACCCCCTTTCATAGAGGTCGACGGCGGCATGGACAGCCAGGCGAAATGCCCGTTCTCGGGTCGGGCGCACCAAGGTACCTCGAACCGTGAGTGGTGGCCCAATCAGCTGAATCTGAGGATCCTCCATCAGAACCCGCCCGCGGGCAATCCGCTCGGCTCGGGGTTCGACTACGCCAAGGAGTTCCAGACCCTCGACCTCGCGGCGGTCAAGCGCGACCTCGAGCAGTTGATGACCACGTCGCAGGACTGGTGGCCCGCCGACTTCGGCCACTATGGTCCGCTCTTCATCCGGATGGCCTGGCACAGCGCGGGCACCTACCGGATCCACGACGGGCGGGGCGGGGCCGGATCGGGCACGCTGCGGTTCGCGCCGCTCGCCAGCTGGCCCGACAACGCCAACCTCGACAAGGCTCGCCGGCTCCTCTGGCCGATCAAGCAGAAGTACGGGCGGAAGATTTCCTGGGCCGACCTGATGGTGCTGGCCGGGAACTGCGCGCTCGAATCGATGGGGTTCAAGACCTTCGGGTTTGCCGGCGGCCGCGAGGACGTCTGGGAGCCGGAGCAGGACGTCTACTGGGGCTCCGAGCGGACCTGGCTGGGCGACGAGCGCTACCAGGGCGACCGGGAGCTCGAGAACCCGCTCGCGGCGGTGCAGATGGGCCTCATCTACGTGAACCCCGAGGGCCCGAACGGCAAGCCGGACCCGCTGGCCGCCGCTCGCGACATCCGAGAGACGTTCCGACGGATGGCGATGAACGACGAGGAAACGGTCGCCCTGATTGCCGGAGGCCACACGTTCGGCAAGGCGCATGGCGCGGCCTCGGCCACGAACGTCGGCCCCGAGCCGGAAGCGGCGCCGCTCGAGCAGCAGGGTCTGGGCTGGAAGAACCGCCACGGCTCCGGCAAGGGCGCCGACACGATCACCAGCGGTCTCGAAGTCACCTGGACCACCAAGCCGACCCGGTGGAGCAACGACTTCTTCGACCACCTGTTCGGGTACGAGTGGGAGCTGATCAAGGGCCCGGCCGGCGGCCAGCAGTGGCGGCCCAAGGGCGGCGCCGGCGCGGGCACGGTGCCTGACGCGCACGATCCGTCCAAGCGCCACGCGCCCGCCATGCTGACCACCGACCTCTCGCTCCGGTTCGATCCGGCCTACGAGAAGATCTCGCGGCGCTTCCACCAGCATCCCGAGCAGTTCGCCGAGGCGTTTGCCAAGGCGTGGTTCAAGCTGACCCATCGCGACATGGGGCCCATCGCGCGCTACCTGGGGCCGCTCGTGCCCAAGGAGCCGCAGCTCTGGCAGGACCCCGTTCCCCCGGCCGTCGGCGAGCCGATCGGCGCGGCGGACGTGGCCACGCTCAAGACCAGGATCCTGGCGACCGGCCTCGGCGTGCGGCAGCTCGTCGCCGCCGCCTGGGCCGCGGCCGCCAGCTTCCGGGGCACCGACAAGCGGGGCGGCGCCAACGGAGCCCGACTCCGGCTGTCGCCGCAGAAGGACTGGGCCGTCAACGACCCGGCCGAGCTGGCCAAGGTGCTCGCCAAGCTGACGGAGGTTCAGCGGGCCTTCAACACCGAACAGGCCGGCGGGAAGAAGCAGGTTTCCCTGGCCGATCTGATCGTGCTGGGTGGCTCGGCCGCGATCGAGCAGGCGGCCAAGGCTGGTGGCGTCGACGTCCAGGTGCCGTTTGCCCCGGGCCGTACCGACGCCACCCAGGAGCAGACCGACGTGGAGTCGTTTGCGGTCCTGGAACCGACCGCCGACGGCTTCCGGAACTACCTCGCCCCGGGTCAGGAACTCCCGGCCGAGCACCTGCTCCTCGAGCGGGCCCGGATGCTCAATCTGAGCGCTCCCGAGATGACAGTGCTGATCGGCGGGTTGCGGGCGCTCGACGCCAACACCGGTCGATCGGCGTTGGGTGTGTTCACCCAGCGACCGGGAACCTTGAGCAACGACTTCTTCGTCAACCTGCTCGATCTCGACACGGAATGGCGGCCGGTGTCCAGCGCGGCCGACACGTTCGAGGGGCGCGCCCGCGGCACCGGGGCGGTCAAATGGACCGGGAGCCGCGTCGACCTGGTGTTCGGGTCCAACTCCGAACTCCGGGCGCTGGCGGAGGTCTACGCCTGCACCGACGCCAAGGAGAAGTTCGTCCGCGACTTCGTGGCCGCCTGGGTCAAGGTGATGAACCTCGACCGCTTCGACCTGGCCTGATCCGCGGTGGCCCGGATCGGTCGGTGGCACGCCGATCCGGGCTTCAGGACCGCGTTCCGATGCCGCCGGTCCCGGCGGCATCGGTCGGGCTGGTAGATTACCGGCAACCGTCTTGCCGGAGTCCGCATGGTCCGTCGTGCCGCCGCTCTGTTCCCGCTCGCCGCCCTGTCGTTTACCGCCGTCGTCGTGGCCCAGCCGGGTCGCAACCCGGGGGTGACGATTCAGCCCGGCGAATCATGCCCTCCGGGAATGACCGAAGTTCGCCCCCGCAACTGTCAGGCTCCCACGCTGCCGCCGCCCAGCATTCTCGACTATCGGCCCCGGTCGACGCTGGTGGCTCCCGCGCACGCCGTGCCGAAGGCCAAGTACCCGGCCATCGATTTCCACGGCCATCCGACCAGCCAACTGAGCAGCGCCGAGGGGCTCGAGGAGTTGGGCCGGGCGCTCGACGGGATCAACGTGCGCCTGATCGTCGCCGCCAACAACGTCTCCGGCGAGGCGCTGACCCGTCAGAGCGCGCTGGTCCAGGCCTCGGCCACGATGAAGGACCGGGTCCGGTTCCTGACCGGGATCGATCTTCGCAACGTCGGTCCGGGATGGGCCGAGCGGGCGGTGGCCCAGCTGGAAGCCGACGTGGCGGCGGGCGCGGTGGGCATCGGTGAGATCGGCAAGGGATTTGGTCTGTCGACGAAGAAGGCCGACGGCACCCGCCTGGCCATCGACGATCCGGCGCTCGATCCGATCTGGCAGGCGGCGGCGCGGCTCAAGCTGCCGGTGTTCATCCACACGGCCGATCCGCAGGAGTTCTGGCAGCCGATCGACTTCCAGAACGAGCGCTGGCTCGAACTCGCGCTGTTCCCGAATCGGCGCTATCCGTCGGAGCAGTATCCGCCGTTCGAGCAATTGATGACCGAGCGGGACAATCTCCTCCGGCGGAATCCGAAGACCACGTTCGTGATCGCGCACATGGGCTGGCACGCCAACGACCTCGGGCGGCTGGGCAAGTTGATGGAGGAACTGCCCAACGTTCACACCGAAGTTGGCGCGGTCCTCTACGACATCGGGCGCCAGCCCCGGGCGGCCCACGATTTCTTCGTCAAGTTCCAGGACCGGATCCTCTTCGGGAAGGACTCCTTCCAGCCGGAGGAGTATCCCTACTACTGGCGGGTCTTCGAGACCCGCGACGACTACTTCGACTACTATCGCGACTACCACGCCTCCTGGAAGCTCTACGGCATCGATCTGCCGGACGCGGTGCTGAAGAAGGTCTATTTCGGCAACGCGCTTCGGATCGCGTCCCGGCTACCGCAATCCGGGTGGCCCAAGTAAGCCGGTCGTTTCGCCCGTGATCGAGGCCTGGCTCCTCCCGGTCCCCGGTTCGGTACCCGACCTGGTAGAGCGGGTCCGTCCGGGCCTGGCGGACTGGGAGCAAGCGCGTCTGGAGCGATTCGCGTTCGAGCCCGATCGGGTTCTGTACGCGGCCGCCCACGGCCTCCTTCGGCTTGCCTTGACCTTCCGACATCCCTCCGTGCCCGTAGCCCAGTGGGAGGTGGAGCGAACCGCCGCCGGCGCGCTGGTCGTTATCGGACCGGTGACGCCGACGCCCCAGGTGAGTCTCTCGCACACCAAGGGCCTGGTGGCGTGCGCGGTGGCCGCGGTGCCGGTCGGCATCGACGTCGAGGCGGTCGATCCGCGGCTCGACGTCGCCTCGTTGTTCGAGCGGGTCCTGTCGCCGTCCGAGCGAGCTGCCTGGCCGGCGCCCGGCGACGCGGCCCGGCGCCGGTTCTTCCAGACGTGGGTCCTCAAGGAGGCGTTGCTCAAAGGGCTCGGCCTCGGCCTCCAGTGCGAGCCGGCAACCATCTCGGTGGCTTTCAGCGAGACGACGCCGCCAGCCATCGTCGAGATGCCGGCCGCGATTGCGCGCCCGGCCGACTGGGGGGTGGCGTTCGTGGATCCGCCGCCGGGTCATGTCGGGGCCGTCGCCCACCGGGGGCCGCCGGGGAGTGCCGCGGTCGCCCCCCGCCTGATCGGGCTGGAGACGCTGCTCGCGTCCTTCGGTTAACGGGTCCGGGGGCCGCCGGGCGCTATGTTTGGAGGATGATGCGGCGACTCCTGTTGGTACTGGCGCTGGTTGCCTGCGGGCAGGTGGAGGGCCCGGGCCCCCCGCCTCCCCCCGGTCCGCCCGCGCCGCCCCCGCCCCCGCCCCCGCCACCACCAGCCCCGTGGGCGTATCGGGCCCCGGTCGATCGCGGTGATGGCCTGGGTGGAGCGTTCGCGGCGGCCCGCGGCCTCGACACGGCCAGGACGTCGTCGCTGATTCGATCCGTCCTGAGCGGGGCAACTCCAAACATCCACGCCATTCTGATCTACCGGCTGGGCGATCTGGTCCTGGAGGAGTACTTCGCGGGAACTGCCCGATTCGACGGCCAGTTCCGCACCTATACCGCCGATTCACTTCACGAACTCTACTCCGTCTCGAAGTCCGTCACCTCGGCGGCGGTGGGCATCGCCCTGGCGAGCGGGGCGATTCCGACGCTCGACACCCGGATCGCGCCGACGATCCCGGACTACGCGTCCCAGACGGCGACGGATCTGTCGACGTTGACGTTTCGACATCTCCTGACGATGTCGGCGGGCCTGGCCTGGGACGAATCGAGCACGGACTACACCGATCCGGCGAACGACCACCGGAAGATGGACGCCAGTCCAGACCCCCTGACTTACCTGGTGACCCGACCCAAGGCGGCCAATCCCGGGGTTCGCTTCGTCTACAACAGCGGGTTGACGCACCTCCTCGGCGAGTTGGTGAAGCGGCGGGTCAACCAATCGCTCGACGGGTATGCGGCGACCCGGGTGTTCCAGCCCCTCGGCATCACCCAGTACTTCTGGTATCGATATCCCAACGGAGTGACCCATGCCGGGGGCGGCCTGTTCCTCAGGCCTCGCGACATGATGAAGTTCGGGGTCCTCTATGCTCGGTTCGGGTCCTGGCAAGGGCGGCGCGTGATCGATTCGGCCTGGGTGGCGCAGTCGACCAGGGCCCAGGCCCCCGGGGCCGCCGGGTACGGATACCAGTGGTGGATCGACAGCTGGACGGTGAACGGCCGGACGATCTCGGGCTACAGCGCCCAGGGAATCGGGGGCCAGTACGTGTTCGTGGTTCCGTCGCTCGACCTGGTGGTGGTGTTCACCGGTAACCAGCCAGCCGCCCAGCAGCTTCTTCCGTTCCAGCTGATGCGCAACTACGTGCTGCCCGCAGTGCGCTGAGCGGAGCTAAATCTCGAACTCCTCACGGTGGCCGTCCGGCTCCTCGCGGGTCGAAGGTTGGCTCGATTCCACAATCCATCGCAGCGTGCCGATCCGGTCGGCCAGTTGTCCGACGGTCGGCGCGTCGAACACGGCCTCGAGCGGAATGGTCACCCCGAAGGCATCTCGGATCCGCACCAGGACCTGAGTCGCCAGCAGGGAATGGCCCCCGAGCTCGAAGAAGTTGTCGTTGACGCCGACGCCATCGATGCCCAGCAACTCCTCCCAGATCGACGCCACTCGGCGTTCGTCATCGCTGGCCGGCTGGACGAACTCGGTCCCAAGGTCGGGACGCTGGTGCCGCGAGGTCGCTGAGCTCGGGAGCGAGCCGGAGGGGCCCTGGCCCCCAGTGGTCGCGCCCCTCGCGATTCGACCGAGTGTATCGAGGTAGCGGAGCAACTGGAGATCGCGGGTCGACACCACCACTTGGGGGAGTTCGGCGCCGACGATGCGGCCCAGCGCGGCAACTCCCTCTTCGGCCAGGATACCGGTGGCCAGGCTCGCCGCCTTGGCCGCTTCGCGGTCGGCGGGGACGATCGCGTTGACGGCCATTCCCACGTCGCGCCAGGTATCCCAGTTGATGGACACCACCGAGCGGTCGCCGCGGCCGTGCCGGTGGTGGGCGTAGGCATCGAGGAACGCGTTCGCGGCGCAGTAATCCGCGCCGCCAGGGCCCGTCAGGATCGCGTTGATGGAGGAGCAGAGGACGAAGAAGTCGAGCGGATTCCCTTGGAGCGCCTCGTGCAGGGCCAGGGTTCCCGTGACCTTCGGGGCCAGGACCTCGTCGATCTGCGCCCGGGTCCGGAGCTGGAGCATGCCGCCACCGGGAACCCCCGCCGCGTGGATCACGCCATGGATGACGCCGAGACGCCTTCGCAACTCGGTCACCAGGGCTCGCACCGCGTCGGGGTTGCCGGCGTCGGTGGCTACGACTTCGACCGTCGTCCCCTTCTTCTCGAGCTCCCGGATCGCGGCCAACGTGACCGCCTGCCGCCCCGTTGGGTCGGCCGCGGTCAGGCGGTCCCAGTCCTTTCGATCGGGCAGTCCGGATCGCGACGTCAGCACCAGGGTTCCTCCGGCGGAGGCCAGGCTGGCGGCGAACACCAGGCCCAATCCTCCCGTCCCGCCGGTGATCAGGTAGACGCCCCCTTCCCGGCGGGCGAGCGCCGCGGGTGGCCGCCGGCGGAGTGTCACGGCCTCGTAGGTCAGCTCCCAGCGGCGGCCAGCGCGATACGCGATGGTGCTGGCGCTGCGGTCCACGGTCGCTTCGCGTACCAGTCGTTCGGCGGCCGCCGCGACGCCCGCTGGTTCGACGGGCAGTTCGAGGTCGACGACTCGGCAGGCCACGCCCTGGTACTCGAGCGGAATCACCTGGCAGATCCCCGTCAGGATCGCCTTCTCGGGGTCGGTGGCCTCCGCCGGGTCGACGACCGCGTGGACGCCGCTCGAGACGACGATCCACGAGGTGGTCCGCTGACTCGGATGGTTGCCGGTGGCCTGCGCGAGGAACAGGAGACTGTGGAGCCCCCGGGTCCTGGCTCGATCCGCCGCGGCGAGGCGGTCGTCGCCGACCGACGGTGCTCCGACCGTCCACAAGTGGACGATCCGCGTGGGAGACCGTTCGCTGCTCTCGAGGGTGGTCAGCAGGCGGTGGTAGTGATCCGGATTGCCGGGATCGATCCGGAAGTGATCCGGCCCGACTTCTTGATAGTCGGCGCCGACCTCGACCCGGGTGACGAATCGGTCGTGGCGGACCAGACTGGCGGCCATGGCCGCGCCGATCCCGGTATCGTCGACGAAGAGGAGCCACGGGCCGACGGCTGGTTCGGGGGCCGCACCGTCGACCGCGGCTGAACGGGTCCACGTCGGCGCCGCGAACCAGTCGTCCACGTCGGGCCGCTTGTCGAGGGCCGAGGGCGCGCCGGCGACGGACGAGCCTGCCGGGTCCACCCAGTATCGTTGCCGCTCGAACGGATAGGTGGGCAGCCGGACCCGGCCGCGACGGGCGCTCCCATGCACCTGGTGCCAATCGACCGACGCTCCCGCGATCCAAAGCCGAGCAAGAGCCGTGAGCGCGTGACGATCGGCCGCGGCCGCGTGCTTCGGGTGCGGTAACGACGCGATGACGACGGCAGGCCGCCCCGCCCGGCCCACCGTCTGCCGGGCGAAGGTGCCCAGGACGGTTCCAGGGCCGACTTCGAGGTAGATCCGCTCCGGATTGGCGGCCAGCGTGTTCAAACCCGGACCGAACAGGACGGGTTGCCGAAGGTGCTTGACCCAGTACCGCGGATCGGTTGCCTCTTCCGCGGTGATCCAGGTGCCGGTCAGGTTCGAGATGAACGGGCGGGCGGGGGCCGCCAGGGTGCATTCGCGAACCGCGGCCTCGAAGGGTGCGAGGATCGGGTCCATCATCGCCGAATGGAACGCGTGCGACGTCTGCAGGGCCCGATGTTCCACGCCGCGCGCGGTCAGGGTAGCCGCGAGTCGGCCGATCGCATCGGCCGGACCGGCCACGGTGCTCATTCCCGGCGCGTTGACCGCCGCCACCGTCACGGCCGACTCCAGGAGAGGCCGGACCTCCTCTTCGGGCAGGAACACCGAGAGCATCGCGCCGGGCGGCATCGACTGCATCAGGCGGCCCCGGAGCGCGACCAATCGGGTGGCCTCGTCGAGGGTGAAGACCCCGGCCAGGCAGGCCGCCGCGTACTCACCGATACTGTGTCCGATCATCGCCTCGGGTTCGACGCCCCGGGCCATCCACATCGAGGCCAGCGCGTACTCGACCGCGAAGAGCGCCGGCTGGGTCAGGCTGGTCTGGTCGAGGTCGGCGGTGGGGCCTTGGGCGTGGGCCGGGTCCGGAAACACGGCATCGCGAAGGTCGAGGCCCAGGTGGGGCACGAATCGATCGGCGCAGGCATCGAAAGCTCGGCGGAACGCCGCCTCCCGTTGATAGAGCCCCCGCGCCATGTCGCGATGCTGGCTGCCCTGGCCGCTGAACATGAACACCACCGGCCGGCGGGCGCCGGCTTCGCCACCCACGACCCGCTCCGGGTCGCGGGACGCGATGGCCTGCAGGGCCTCGCTCACGCTGGCCGCCACGATGACACGGCGATGCGGAAACGGCTCTCGCCCGAGCTGGAGGGTGTAGGCCACGTCGGCGAGATCGAGATCGGGGCGAGCCGCCAGGTGGTCGGCCAGCGCGGCGGTTGCGGTCTCGAGCGCGGGGCGGCTCCGGGCCGAGAGCACCAGCAGGTGCGGGCCGTCGGCCGGGTCGGTCGAGGGGCGGACCGGGGCTTCCTCGAGGACGACGTGGGCGTTGGTGCCGCCGATGCCGAACGAACTCACCCCGGCGCGGCGCGGTTCGGCGCCCGCCGGCCAGGGCGTGAGCGCGGTATTGACGTAGAACGGGCTGTCGTCGAAATCGATGGCCGGGTTCGGTGTGACGAAGTTGAGACTCGGCGGCAGTGCCTGGTGCTCGAGGCTCAGGACGGTCTTGATCAGGCCGGCCACCCCGGCGGCGGCGTCGAGGTGGCCGAGATTGCTCTTCAGCGAGCCGAGCGCGCAGTACCCCCGGCGGTCCGTTCGGGCCCGGAACGCGCGAGTCAGTGCGGCGACTTCGATGGGGTCGCCCAGCGGGGTCCCGGTGCCGTGGGCCTCGACGTAGCCGATCGTGGCCGGATCGACCTGGGCGAGCGCCTGGGCCGTGGCGATGACGTCCGCCTGTCCCTCCACGCTCGGCGCCGTGTAGCCGACCTTGTTGGATCCGTCGTTGTTGATGGCCGCCCCTCGAATCACCGCCCGGATCGGGTCGCCATCGGCCAGCGCGTCCTCGAGCCGCTTCAGCATCACGATCCCGACGCCCGCTCCCGATCGAATGCCCTTCCCGTTGGCGTCGAACGGCCGGCAGTGACCGTCCGGGGAAAAGATCATGCCTTCCTGATAGAGGTACCCGGCTCGCTGAGGGAAGGTGACGGAGGCCCCACCGGCGAGAGCCACGTCACATTGCTGTTTGATCAAGCTCTGGTACGCCGCCTGGACCGCCACCAGGGAGGTCGAGCACGCCGTCTGGATGGCGACACTCGGTCCTCGAAGATTCAGCTTGTACGACACCCTGGTGGTGAGGAAATCCTTGTCGTTGCCGAGCATCAGCTGGTACCCGCCGGCGGCTGCCATGGCCTCGGGGTTTCGAGCCAGCACGCTCGGCAGGTACGTGTTCATGCTGCACCCGGCGAAGACCCCGACGCTGCCGGGCACGTGCAGGGGCGGATAGCCGGCATCCTCGATGGCCTCCCAGGCGCATTCAAGGAAGAGGCGGTGCTGTGGATCGATGGTTTCCGCCTCCCGGGGTGAGAGCCCGAAGAACCCAGCGTCGAACCGGTCGGCGTCCTCGAGGACGGTGCCCCGTCGGACGTAGTGCGACTGGGCGGCCACGGCCGGCGGAACGCCGGCGGCTCGGAGGTCGTCGTCCGAGAACGTCTCGAACGACTCGATCCCGTCCCGGAGTTGGCGCCAGAAGGCCTCCAGGTTCGGCGCACCGGGGAACCGGCCCGCCATCCCGACGATCGCAACCGCGTGGCGGTGTTTGGTCATGCGTCGCGCTGCCGTTGGGCGCGGGCCGTCGCGTCCGCCAGGGTGCCGTCGGTACCGCCTCGATCGATTCGGTCGGCGAGGCTGGCGATGGTCGGGTACTGGAACAACTCGACCAGAGAGGGAGCGTGCGGGAGCATTTTCTCGAGGCGGGCGTGAACCCGAACGACCAGGAGCGAATGGCCACCTCGGTCGAAGAAGTTGTCGTGGAGGCCGATTCGAGCCGTGCCCAGCACGTCGGACCAGACCGACGCGATCATCCGTTCGGTCGCCGTTCCGGGTGGTAACCAGGTCGCCCCTTCGGGGGCTCCGTCGAGCCCGGCCGGCGTCGGCAGGGCGCGCCGATCGATCTTGCCGTTTGGCGTGAGGGGCAGGGCTTCGACCAGGGTGAATGAGGACGGCACCATGTACTCCGGGAGTCGGCGCCGCAGCGCGGTCGCGAGGTCAGGGGCGCTCGGCTGGGCGCCTCGATTGGGTACCAGGAAGGCGGCCAGTCGCTGATCGCCCGGCCGGGGCTCGTGCACGGTCACCGCCGCCACCCGGATGCCGGGCAGTTCGGCCAGCGCCGTCTCGATCTCGCCGAGCTCGACCCGAAACCCTCGGATCTTGGTCTGACCGTCGCCGCGGCCGAGCCACTCGTAGGTTCCATCGCTGCGAAGCCGCACCAGGTCACCGGTACGGTAGAGCCGCTGACCAGCCGCCCCGAACGGGTCGGCCACGAACCGCTCGGCTGTGAGTCCAGGCCGATCGAGATAGCCGCGAGCGAGGCCTTCGCCGCCGAGGAACAGTTCGCCGGGGACCAGCGGCGGCACGGGCTGTTGGTTGCGGTCGAGCAGATACGCCGTGGTATTGGCGATCGGCCGGCCGATCGGCACCGCGCCCTGGCCACTGGTGACCCGGTGCATCATCGACCAGATCGTCGTCTCCGTGGGTCCGTACATGTTCCACACCGCCGCCGCCCGGGTGAGCAGTTGCTCGGCCAGCTCGCGGGGAAGGGACTCGCCGCCGCAGAGCACCGTCAGACCGGCGGTGCCCTGCCACCCTCCCTCGATCAGCAACCGCCAGGTGGCTGGCGTCGCCTGCATCACGGTCGCCCCGGAGGATTCCAGCAGTTCGAGCAGCTGAGACGGGTCGGTGGCGACGGCTCGGTCGGCGAGGACGACCCGGGCGCCGGTGACGAGCGGGAGGTACAGTTCGAGGCCGGCGATGTCGAACGACAGTGTCGTCACCGAGAGCAGTCGGTCGGTGTCGCGAAGGCCGGGTTCGCGGATCATGGCACGGAGGAAGTTGACGACCGATCGATGTTCGATCGCGACGCCCTTGGGTCGACCGGTCGAGCCCGACGTATAGATCACGTACGCCAGCGAACCGGCCGTCGCCTGGCTCGGCGGCGGCGTGGTATCGAGCTCCGCGAGCCGCGACGCGTCGCGGTCGAGGCAGAGAACCGCGCCCTCCAACGCACCGACGAGGTGCCGCAACGGGTCGGTGGTGATCAGGGCGATCAGTTTGGCGTCGCTGGCCATGAAACGGAGCCGGTCGGCCGGGAACGACGGGTCGAGCGGTACGTAGGCGCCCCCCGCCTTCAGGACCGCCAGCACCGCCACCACCATGTCGACCGACCGCTCGAGGCATACGCCGACCAGGCGGTCGGGGCCGACGCCCATTCGCTGCAGTTCTCGAGCGAGCCGGTTGGCCCGGGCGTGGAGCTCCCGGTAGGTGACCTGCGCCTCGCGATGCACGACGGCAATGGCGTCGGGTGTCGCGTCCGCCTGCCGGGCGAGCAGGTCGACGAGTCGGTCGGTTCGGTCGTGATCGACGGGAGTCGGTGCCTCGCCGCTGGTCAGTCGGCCCCGCTCCGGATCGGTTAGCGGCCGAGCGGTGGCGATCGGCGCGTCCGGGTTGCCGGCGATGTCGCGGAGCAACTGGTGGTAGTGACCCTGCATCCGACGGATCGTGTCCGGGTCGAAGAGGTCGCTCGCGAACTCCCAGAACATCCGCAGCCCGGCCGATCGCCAGGCCGCTGTCCCCTCGTCGGCCGAGGTGGCGCGTTCCTCCTGGAACTCCACCGTCAGGTCGTACCGGGCGGTCCCAAGCTCGAAGTCGAGGTCGCCTCCCCCGCTGGTCTCGACCGGCGCGCTGGGCGAGTTGAAGACCACCTGGAACAACGGGGAATGTCCGGTGTCGCGGGCGGGCTTGAGAACCTCCACCAGCCGATCGAAGGGGACATCCTGATTGGCCTGTGCCTTGAGCAGGGTCTGGCGGACTCGGCCGAGCAGCTGCCTGAACGTCAAGGTCGGCTCGGCCTGCACCCGGAGCACCAGGGTGTTGACGAAGAAGCCGATCAACGGCTCGATGTCGACGCGGCTCCGGTTGGCCACCGGGGAGCCGACGATGAGGTCTTCGTCGCCGGTGTAGCGATGGAGGAGCGTGTAGAAGGCGGCGAGCAGCATCATGTAAAGCGAGGCGCCCTCCGCCCGGCCGATCTCCTTGAGCGCGTCGATCAGGTCCGCCGGCAATTCGGTTCGGAGGCGCGCGCCGCGGAACGACTGGATCGGCGGTCGGGGCCGGTCGGACGGAAGTTGGAGGACCGGCAGGCGGCCCCCGAGCTGCTCCAGCCAGTACCGCTCCTGGGTGCTGATCTCCGCGCCGGCGAGGTGCTCGGTTTGCCATTGCGCGTAGTCAACGTACTGGATCGTGAGCTCGGGGAGCGGCGATGGCTGGCCGGCCGCGAACGCGCTGTAGAGGACGCCGAGTTCTCGACCCAGAAGCACCATCGACCAGCCGTCCGAGATGATGTGGTGCATCGCGAACGCGAAGACGAAGTCGGCCGGACCGAGGCGAATGAGGGCGGCCCGGAACAGGGGGCCGCGGGCGAGATCGAACGGCAGCCGCGCCACGTCGGCGGCGAGCTTGGCGGCGACCGCCGCCCGCTCGGCCTCCGGGACGGCGCGAAGGTCGACCTGCTGGAGGACCGGGCCGGCCGGCGGCGTGATGACCACCCGCGGGTCGCCGTCGCTGGCCGGGAAGATGGTCCGCAGAGACTCGTGCCGGCGCACGATCTCGTCGATCGCGCGGCTGAAGGCGTCGACGTCGATGTCGACCGGGAAGCGGCGGGCGCCGGCGATCGTGTAGGTCGCGCTCCCCGGGGCGAGTCGGTCGAGGAACCAGAGCCGGCGCTGCGGCACCGACATCGGGAGCGCGCCAGACCGGGAAATGGGCGTGAGCGGCTGATGCCGGGTGGTGGCGGCCGCCCGCATCAGCGCCATGACCTCGTCCTTCCGCCGGGAGAGCTCGGCCTTGCGGGCGTCCGTCAGCACACCCGGTGGCGCGTTGACCTTGAGGCGATCGTTCTCGAGGCCAAGCTTGACGTCGAGACCGCGAAGGTGCCGGAGGAAATCAGCGGTCGACATCGACGATTCAGGCGGAGCGTTCACCGGAAGCGGCCGATCGAGGTCGGCCGCGAGGTCGCCCATCGCCGCGACGAACGCCTCGAGCAGCCGCCGAATGGTGGCCTGATCGAACAACTCGGTGCGATAGTTGATGGCCGCCTCGACGAGGTCCCCCCGAATTCCCAGCGACACCTCGAGATCGAACCGTACCGTGACGTCGGCAACCGACTGAGCCGCGGTGTCGAGGCGGGGCTGGGTCAGGGCTTGGTGCGCCACCTCGGTGGCGAACGTGACCTGGAAGAGGGGATTCCTGATCGGGTCCCGATCGCCGCGGAGTCGGGCGACGACCTTCTCGAACGGCATTTCCTGGTGCGCCAGCGCCTGGCGGGCGGTCGCCTGGGTTCGCTGAAGAACTTCCCGACCCGTGGCAGCGCCAGTCAAATCGGTGCGAGCCACGATCATGTTCACGAAGAAGCCGACGACGTCCGTCAGTTCCGGCCGATCGCGGTTGGCAACCGGGATCCCGACCACGATGTCGCGTTGTCCGGTCCAGCGGGCGAGCATCAGGTTGAACGCGGCCAGGCCCACCATGAACGGCGTGGCGCGCTCGTTGCGAGCGGTGGCGGCAAGCCCGCTGGCGATCGCTGTCGGCACCACGACGGACTCGCGGGCCCCGTGAGCGCTGGGCTGGGCCGGTCGGAGTCGGTCGGTGGCCAGGCGGAGCGCGGTGGCCCCAGCCAACGTTCGGTCCCAGTACTCGACCGCCTCTTCGAAATCGCCCCGCGCAAACCGGTTGCGCTGCCAGACCGCGTAGTCGACGTAGTCGATCGGGGGGCGATTCGACCCCGCCGACGGCTCCTGGCCGGGCGAGGCGAGGAGGGCCGCCAGGTCGCGGGTGAGGATATGGATGGACCAGCCATCGACCGCGATGTGATGGATCACCAGGGCGAGGTACTGGTAGGTCCGTTCGACCGCGATGAGGGCGGCCCGGATGATCGGTCCCGACTCGAGGTCGAAGGGTCGATTGCTCAGGTCCTTGTAGATCCGATCGAGCGCCGCGACCCGATCGTCGAGGTCGAGTTCGAGGAAGTCATGGGTCTCGAACGGGACCGCCACCGCCGGCAGGACCCGTTGGACCGGGACCCCGTCGACGGCCGGAAATACCGTCCGCAAGGCCGGATGACGGACAGTGAGTCGCTGGATGGCTCCCTCGACGGCGCCCGCATCGTGCTCGTCGCTGATCGGGATCAGGGCCGCCACGTTGTAGGCGGGGCTGGTCGGGTCGAGCTGATGGACGAACCAGAGCCGCTCCTGGGCAAAGGACAAGGGCGCGTCGCCGGATCCGCCCCGGGGGACGATCGAGCCCTCTGCCGCCCGTTTCTTCTGCAGGGCGAGCCGCCGGGCCAGTTCGAGGCGGTCCCGCGCCGCCGCCGCCGGATCGGTCGGGCGCCTGGTTGAATCGGTCATGGCATCCCCGGGGTTCCGTCGGGGTCGGTTTCCGCCAGCAGACGCTGCACCTCTTCGTCCGACAACCCATCGATCATCGCGAGGACGTCGGCGGCGGCTCCTTGCTCGTTCTGGCTGGCCCTGACCGTGACCGCCAGTCCGGCGACGGTCGGGAGCGTGAACAGGTGGCGGGTGGTCAACCGAACCGAGAGTTCGTTGCTCAACCGGAACATCAGCTGGACGGCAACGAGGGAATCGCCACCCATCTCGAAGAAGTCGTCATCCACCCCGATCGGACTGACTCCCAGGACGGACTCCCAGGTGGCCGCGATGGCCCGCTCGAGGTCGTCTCGCGGCGCCACGAAGGTCGTCGACAACTGAGGACGCTGGTGAGTCGGCGGGGCTGATGCCGGCTCGGTCGTCGCCGCGACCGGGGCGAACGCGCGGGAACTCAGGTCGCCAGTCGAGACCACGACTCGACTGAGCCGGGCCTGCCCAACGATGCGCTCGAACGCGTCGGCGGCCTCGGCCCGGGTCATCGCGAACCGCCCGGCGCCGCGGGCTGATGGATCGACCGGCTCTTCACCCAGATGCCAACCGTCCCAGTTCACGCTGATCCACGGTCCTCGCGCGGCGAGACTCCGTTGGTCGGCGAGGGCGTCCTCGACGTGATTGGCCGCCGCGTAGGCCGCGAACTCGAGGCCACCGAGGACGGTCGAAAGCGAGGAGGTCAACAGGCAGAAGTCGAGCGGGGTGTCGCCCAGAACCGCGGCAAGGGCGAGCGTGCCGTCCATCTTGGGATGGAACTGAGCCCGGCACGCCTCGACCGTCAGTTCGGGGATCGGGGCGATCGAGGGACCGCCAGTCGTCCCCGCCCCGTGAATCACCCCATGCGGGGCGCCGAACCGACGGCCGATCTCGTCGAAGGCCGCTTGGAGCTGGACGACGTCGGCCACGTCGGCGCCGAGCGGCAGGACCTCGGCGCCGGCGGCCTCGAGCGCTTCGACCGCGCGGATCCGGCGAGCCGTGACCGCGTCGGCGCCCTGTCGATCACGCCAGCGGGGCCACTCGTCGCGGGGCGGCAGCGGCGTCCGGCCGATCAGCGCCAGGCGAGCCCGATAGCGCTCGGCGAGGTGGTGGGCCAGCGCCAAGCCAACGCCACCGAATCCGCCCGTGATGACGTAGATGCCGCGCTCGCGGAGCCTGGTCGCCGGCCCCACGGGATCGAGGGGAAGTGGATCGAACCGAAGGGTCCAGCGGGCGCGGCCCCGGTAGGCAGTGGGGGCGGTCGCGACGGGAGCTCGAGCCTCGTCCGCGAGGCGGGTGATCACGTCGTCGCGATCGGTGCCCTCCGGCAGGGGCCACTCGAGGTCGACGGTTCCGAGGCGGACGTTCGGGCTCTCCTGTCCGGCAACCTGACACAGCCCCTGGACCGCGGCGTTGGCTGGTCGCAGGTCCTCGATCCCGGTGACGGCGTGGACCTGACAGGTGAGGATCAGGCCCTCCAACGTCGTCGAGCGCGCCCACGGCTCGAGCGCGCGGAGCGTGTCGAGCAGGCTGTCGAATCCGCTTGAGAGGTCGGTGGCGCGGGGCGCGTCGGTCGCGTCGAGCGCCCAGGCATGGAGCAGACGGCTCGGGACGATGCCGGTCTCCGCCAGCGCGCGGGCCAGGGTCTGGTATCCAGCCGAGTCGCCGGGGCGGAGCACGAAGTCGCGCTCGCCGGCCCGGCGATAGGCCTCGCCCGGACGGACCGTGACGATGGTGGCTCCATCCGCCTCGAGCCGGTCGGCAACGCCTCGCGCCACTCCGCGACGATCCGCGAACACGAGCCAGCAGTCGTCGAAGCGCCCCCGGATCGATTGCAGCGGCGCCGTGCGGGTCCAGGTCGGGACGTAGAACCAGTCGCGGACGTCGGCGCGTCTGTCGGTGGCAACCGGCGCGCTGACGGCGACACCGGTGCCCTCGATCCAGTGCCGTTGGCGCTCGAAGGGATAGGTCGGGAGGGGGACGCGTCGCCGGGATTCACCAGCGTGGTACTCTCGCCACTCGACCGGCGTTCCGGCGGCCCACAGCCGGCCGAGGACGTGGTCGATCGTTTCCGGGGGCCCGCCCGCGTCGGGTGTGGACGGCAGCGACGGGACAACGAGCACTTCCGCCGCGGCGGTTGCTCGGCGGCGCACCAGGGAACTCAGGGTTCGTCCGGGGCCCACTTCGAGGAACGCCGCGGCGCCGAAGTCGAGCAGCGTCGCGATGCCGGGGTCGAACCGCACCGTTCCCCTGAGGTGATTGGCCCAGTACTCGGGATCGCTGATTTCGGGGCCCGCCCAGGTCCCGGTCACGTTCGAGAGGTACGGGATGGCCGGCGGGTGGTGCGGAATGGCGGCGGCTGCGGCGGCGAGGGGCGCCTTGACGGCATCCATCAGCCCGGAGTGGAAGGCGCCGGCCGTGAGCAGCGGGCGCGACTCGACTCCCTCGCGCCGCAACTGGTCCGCGAAAGCGGCGATCCGGGCCTCGGCGCCGGAGACGACGCACATCTCGGGACCGTTGACGGCGGCGAGCCAGAGGTCGTCACCGAGCCGAGGGGCCAGGGCCGTTTCCGCCAGCGGCACGGCGATCATCGCGCCGGCCGGCGCCTGTTCCATCAGCCGACCGCGAACGAGGACCAGTTCGAGGGCATCCGGCAGTGACAGGACGCCCGCCACGCAAGCGGCGACGTACTCGCCGATGCTGTGACCGATACATGCCACGGGCCGGACGCCCCAGGTCATCCAGAGGCGGGCCAGGGCCAGTTCGACGGAGAACAGCCCGAGTTGGGCCGCGAGCGTGCGACGCAGGCGGGCCTCGGTTTCCGACGTGCTGCCGTCGGACGGATAGAGCGCGTGGCGGAGATCGAACCCCGCTCGAGCGGTCGTCAATGCCGCGCACTCGTCGATCGTGGCCCGGACGATCGGCTCGGCGTCGTAGAGTTCGCGGCCCATCCCCACGAACTGGGCACCCTGGCCCGGGAACATGAATACCACGCCGCGCCGGCCTCGGGCCTGTCCCGTGGTGCTCGCCCGGTGCCGGGGGTCGCGGAGGCCCGAGATCGCCTCGGTGGCGTCGACCGCGACCACCGATCGGCGGTGGGCATACTCCGACCGACCGATCTGCAGCGTGTAGGCGACGTCGGCGAGGGATTCGCCGCGGTGCGACTCGAGGAACGTGGCGAGACGATCCGAGGCAGCCTCGAGTGCGGCCGGCGTCTTGGCCGACAGCGTCAGGATCTGGCGGGATCGGCCCGGCGTCGAAGGGGCCCGGACCGGTGGTTCCTCCAGGACGGCGTGCGCGTTGGTGCCGCCGATGCCGAACGAACTCACGCCGGCGCGGCGGAGTCGGCCCCGATCGACCGGCCAGGCCCGGGTCTCGGTGCTGACGGCGAACGGCGATCCGGCGAAGTCGATCCGCGGATTCGGTCGGCTGTAGTGGAGGCTCGGCACCAAGGTGCCGTGCTCCAGGCACAGGGCCGTCTTGATCAAGGCAGCCACGCCCGCCGCGGAATCGAGGTGCCCGATGTTGGATTTGACCGATCCGATGGCGCAACGGCCCGGGACGCCACCGCCGTGGGCCGCCGTCAGCGCCTCGATCTCGATCGGGTCGCCGAGCGTGGTGGCCGTACCGTGGGTCTCGACGTATCCGATCGTCTCGGGCTCGACGCCGGCGGCCGCCAACGCCGTCGCGATGGCCTCAGCCTGGCCTTCGACGCTCGGCGCGGTGAATCCGACCTTGTTCGACCCGTCGTTGTTGATGGCCGAGCCGCGAATCACGGCATGGATCGTGGCGCCGTCCCGCACCGCATCGCTCAGCCGCTGGAGCACCACCACGGCCACTCCGTTGCCACCGACCGTGCCTCGGGCGTCCGCGTCGAACGGCCGGCAGCGGCCGTCCGGCGACAGGATGCCGTCCTCCTGATAGAAGTAACCGTCGACGGTCGGAACGCTGACGGCGGCGCCCCCGGCCAGCGCGAGATCGCTCTCCCGCCGGAGCAGGCTCTGGCAGGCGACGTGCACGGCGACCAGCGACGTCGAGCAGGCGGTCTGGACGTTGAGGCTCGGTCCGCGGAGGTCGAGCTTGTAGGAGGCCCGGGTCGCGAGGAAGGTCCGATCGCTCGCCAGCAGGAACTGCATTGCGCCGACCGCGAGCACGGCGGGATGCCCGCGGAGATGCTCCGCGTAGGCGTTCGGGCCGCAGCCGCCGAACACGCCGATCGGTCCGTCGAACCGGGCCGGGTCGTACCCGGCTCGTTCGAGTCCCTCGTGGCAGCACTCGAGGAAGAGACGCTGCTGCGGATCGGTCAGGTCGGCCTCCCGGGCGGAGTACCCGAAGAACCCCGCGTCGAACAGTTCGACCCCGTCGAGTACCCCCCGGGCGCTGACGAAGTCCGGTCGGCGAACCACTTCTTGGGGCCAGCCCGCCGCGATCAACTCCTGCTCCGAGAACCGGGTGATCGACTCGACCCCGCCCTTGAGGTTTTCCCAGAACGCCTCGATGTCGGCCGCGCCGGGGAATCGGCCCGCCATGCCGACGATGGCGATCGGCTCGTCGGCTGGCGAGCCGGCGATCGCCGCCCGCCGGGTCCGCGCCACGGAGAGTGGAGTGGGGGCGGCGGGCCGGCCGCCGGCGAGCAGGCGGGCCTGCGACTCGACGGTCGGGTTCGCGAACAGCTGGACGACCGTGACCTGCTCCGGAAACGTCTCCAGCAACCGGCGGTGGAGCTCGATCAGCAGCAGCGAATGCCCGCCGACGTCGAAGAAGTTGTCGGTGACGCTGACCTCGTCGAGTCGGAGCACCTCCCGCCAGATGGCCGCGACGGTCCCCTCGAGATCGGTGCGAGGTCCGACCGCGGGTTCCGCCTCGACCCGGTGATCGGGCGGTGGCAGGGCGGCGCGATCGACCTTGCCGCTGACGTTGAGCGGGAGGGACGGCATCGGCACCAACGCCCCGGGCACCATGTACCCCGGCAATCGGTCCCGAAGGGTCGTTCGGAGCGACGCTGGAGCCACCGACGGATCGGCCGCGTAGTACCCGACCAGCCGCCGGTCACCCGGAACGTCCTCGCGGACCATGACGACGGCTTCGTGGATCCCGGGGATCTCGAGTAACGCGGCCTCGATCTCGCCCAGTTCCACCCGAAAACCGCGGATCTTGACCTGGAAGTCGACCCGGCCGAGGAACTCGATGGCGCCGTCGGGTCGGCGCCGCACCACATCGCCCGTGCGATACAGGCGGCCGGGTCCAAACGGGTTCGGAACGAACCGAGCCGCCGTCTGTTCCGGCTGATTCAGGTACTCCCGGGCCAGACCATCCCCGCCCAGGTACAACTCTCCCGGCACGCCCAGGGGCACCGGTTCCCGCTTGGCGTCGAGGACGTGGGCCACCGTGTTCGCGATCGGATGGCCGATCGGGACGGTGGTCGCGTCCGGGGACACCTCGGTCACCGGCCACCAGGTCGCGAACGTGGTGCACTCCGTGGGCCCGTACACGTGGAGCAGCTGCGTCGGTCCCCCCGCCTCCAGCACGGCGCGGACCCACTTCGGATCCACGGCCTCGCCCCCGAACAGGAGGTACCGCAGGTGATGGAACCCATCGGGGATCAGCCGGGCGACCTGGTTGAAGAGCGCCGTGGTCAGGAACAGGATCGTGACCTGCCGTTCGCGAAGCGTCGCGACCAGGCGTGCCGGGTCGAGTGACACGTCGCGCGGGATGCCTACCACGCGAGCGCCATGGAGCAGGGCACCCCAGATCTCGAACGTGGCGGCGTCGAACGTGGCGCTCGCCGCCTGGGCCACCCGATCGGCCGGCGCCAGGTCGACGTAGTTCGTCTCGAACACCAGCCGATTGATGGCGCGGAGCGGCACCGCGACGCCCTTGGGCTTCCCGGTCGATCCCGAGGTGTAGATGACGTACGCCAGGTGCTCCGGCCCGGTGATCGGCTCGAGGTCGTCCGGCAACTCGCCCGCGACCTGATCCCAGTCCGCATCGAGGCGGAACCGACGGCTGGCGATGTCGACCCCGAGCGAATCGGCCAGCGCCTCGGTCGTGAGCACGAGGGGGGCACCGGTATCGGCGAGAACGTGCCGTTGCCGGGGGGCGGGATGCTCGGGATCGAGCGGGACGTAGGCGCCTCCGGCCTTGAGCGTGCCCAGCATCGCGACGATCAGGTCGACGCCCCGGGGCAGGCAGAGCGCCACCGGCACGTCCGGACCGATGCCGCGGGCCCGAAGGAACCGGGCCAGCCGATTGGCCCGCGCGTTGAGCTCTCGATACGTCACCTCGACGCCATCGTACTCGACGGCGATGGCGTCGGGACACCGCCGGACCCAGGCCTCGAACAGCCGTGGTGCCGGATCCTCGGGGTACCGGGATGACGACCCCTGGCCCAGGGCGAGCAGGGTCGAGCGGGCCGCGGGATCGAGGAGCGGAAGCTCGGCAATCGGAACCGTCGGTCGGCGGGCCATCCCGTCCGCGAGCGCCCGGAAGACCTCGATCATTCGGTCGATGGTCGTCCGGTCGAACAGATTGGTGTTGTACTCGACGACGCCGGCGTAGCCGGTCGCCGTCGGGGCCATCGACCAGGTCAGATCGAACTTGGCCACCGATCCCTGGAAACCGATCGGCTCGACCCGGCAGGTTCCGAACGGCGCCGGAGGGCCTGCGGGCGGTTCCAGGCCGAACATCACCTGAAAGAGCGGGTTGGCGTCCAGTCGGCGGGGAATCCGGAGCGCTTCCACCACCTGCTCGACCGGCACGTCGGCGTGGCCGAACGCGCCGAGCACGGTTTCGCGCACCCGCGCGAGGAGGTCCCGCCCGGTCGGTTGTCCGGTCAGCTCGATCCGGAGCACGAGAGTGTTGACGAAGAAGCCGACCATCGGCTCCAGTTCCGACCGATCCCGACCGGCCAGGGGCGACCCGACCAGAATGTCATCCTGGCGCGCGAACCGCTGGAGCAGGGCCCCGAACGTGGCGAGCAGCGCCATGAACGGCGTGGCACCATGGTCCCTCGCGAACCCGTCGATGGCCCGGCTCGTCTCCGCCGACAACGCGAACGGCGCGGTGGCCCCGTGGAACGTCCGGACCGCGGGGCGCTTGCGATCGGTGGCCAACTCGAGCATCGCGGGCGCGCCGGCCAGACGTCGAGTCCAATACTCGAGTTGCCGTTCGAGTTCGCCGCCGGCCTGCTGACCCCGTTGCCAACTCGCGAAGTCGGCATACTGTCGCGCGAGGGGCGCCAGGGGCGACTCCCGGCCCGCCGCGAAGGCCGCGTACAGCACCGCCAATTCGCCGAAGACGATCTGCTCCGAGATGCCGTCACTCACGATGTGATGGCACGCCAGCAGCAGGGCGTGCTCCTCGGGCCCGAGGACGACGATCGTCGCGCGGAACAGGGGGCCGCGGGCGAGGTCGAAGGTCTGCCGGTACGACTCCGAGGCGAGCGCCACCAGCCGCTCGTCGACCAGCCGGCCGCCACCGAGCCCCGGGGTCCCAACTTCCGCGCTCCAGTCCAACACCATCGCCGGGACGCCGTCCCCGGCGATCCGCTGTACTGGACGCCCGGCATCGAGCTGGAACGTCGTCCGGAGGCTCTCGTGCCGGCGTTGAACCTCGAGGACGGCCCGCTCCAGCGCGGGCCGATCGAGCGGACCGACCAGGCGGACCGCGGTGGCCATGTTGTACACGCCCCGGTCCGGCACCATCTGGTCCAACAGCCAGAGCCGCTGCTGGGCAAAGCTGAGCGGCAGCGGGCCGTTGCGGTCGGCCGGCGGCAACGCCGCGACCTCGGCGCCAGCGGCCGTGGCCAGGAGTTCGACCAGCTCCTGGCGGTGCTGCTTCATGGCCTCCCGCAACTCGGGCGTGAGCCGCCCGGGCGGTGCCGCGAAGCGGAGCCGATCGCCCTCGAGCCACAGCGTTACGCCGAGCTCGCGGAGCTGCGCGACGAGCGCCGCGAGGTTCACGGCCGCTGCCTCCGGGTGGCGCGCCGGGGCGTCACAGTTCGCCCTCCTCCCAACCGGCGGCGACCGTCGTGGCCGCCGTGGTCGCCCACCGCGTCGTATCGAGATGGGTCGCCAAGGACTGGATGGTCGGGTGCTCGAACAGCGCCCGGAGCGGAACGGCGATCCTGAGACGCTCCCGGATCCGGGCGCTCACCCGGGTGGCCAGGAGGGAGTGGCCTCCGAGTTCGAAGAAGCTGGCCGCGGCGCTGACGCGATCGACCTCGAGCACCTCGCGCCAGATGTCGGCGAGTTGTCGCTCGAGGTCGGTGGCCGGTGGCACGAACGCCGTGGCGGTCGGTCGATCGGCCATGGCGCGGAGCGCCCGGCGGTCCACTTTGCCGTTGGAGGTGAGCGGCAGGCGGTCCAGCACGACGATACTGCCGGGGATCATGTACTCCGGGAGCCGGGCGGCCAGGCGAGCCCGCAGGTCGGCCACCAGCGCCTCGCCCTGCTTGGCGAGTAGCGGGTTGTTCGCAAAGCGAGTGAGGTCGGTCGGTCGCGGCTCCGCCGCCGGGCCTGCTTCGGCCGCCGGCCGATCGCCTCGACGATACCGCACGGTCATGGTCCCGGCGCCGTCCCACCTGACCTCGGGCTGGCAGGGGAGATCGGCGGCCAACTGCCAGAGGTCCTCTGGATCCGCGCCGATCGGTCGAGTGGCCAGGGCCGCGAGGTCCGCCGCCGTCGCGGGTCGCGTCAGTCCCGCCAGCGCCTCGACCGCGGCGAGTTGTCCCGCGACCCGAACGTTGGGAACGCCCCGGATCCCGATATCGCCCCCGCCCGGCTGGGCAAGACGTCGACGGGCGAGCGCCAACGTTCCCTCATCCTGCCACGTCAGCCATTCCACCGAGTCGTCGGGCTTCGTTGCGGCGCCGATCCGGACGATCGCGTCGAAACGGTAGACGGTCAGCTCGTTGGTCCGGCGGTCTCGCTTCGGGAGGATTGCGACCTCGCCGGAAAGGCCCCGGGCGTCGAGCCAGGCGCGGAAGTACCGAGGATCGATGACCAGTTCCTTCTCCCGCAGGACGTTTCGATGGAGGCGGACCGCCAGGTCGTCGGCCGGCGTGCTCGGGTCTGTTCGCCCCAGGTCGATCGCCAGATGGAACGCCTCGAGGAGTGGAAGGCTCCGTACGTCACCCACGATGATCCGTCCGCCCGGCCGAAGCAGACGAGCGGCATCGTCGAGCGCCGCGGTCAGGTAGTCCACGCCCGGGAAGTACTGGATCACCGAGTTGATGATGATGGTGTCGAACTGGCCGGCCGGCAGAGCCCCGAGCTCGCCGGCGGTCCGATTGAGGACGCGGACGGATCCGAGGTCGGCCCGGCCGGCGAGCTGGCGCTCGAGCCGCTCGATGACGGGTGCCGAGAAGTCGAGGCCGGTGTAGGATCGGGCCCGTGGGGCGACGCGGAACAGGATCAGGCCGGTGCCGCACCCCACGTCGAGCACGTCGCCTGGCGGCTGCTCCATGACCCGAGCCACCAGGTCGTCGATCCACTCGCGCATCTCCACGGCGGGGATGGCCTCGCCGGTGAAGCTGCTGTTCCACCCCGCGATGTCGAATGCCGGGTCGTCGGTGCCGGGCGCCGCGTACAGATCTTCGTAGACCCGCCGCCACTCGGTGACCTGCGCCGCCGACAGCGGGGCAACCTCCGCCTCGCCATCCGGCTCCGTCCGCCCCGAGACGAACGCCACCAGCCGCCGATCGTCGACGCCCGCCTCGTGCGCCAGCACCGCGGCCTCCTCGACCGACGGATGCTCGCTCAGGACGCCCTCGATCTCGCCCAACTCGATCCGGTATCCGCGGATCTTGACCTGATCGTCGAGGCGGCCCAGGAACTCCAGGACGCCGTCCGGGCGGTACCGAACCTTGTCTCCGGTCCGGTAGAGCCGGGCCCCGGGCACGTCGTTGAACGGGTTCGGAATGAACCGATCGCGAGTCAGATCGGGTCGGTTCAGGTAGCCGCGGGCGACGCCCGCGCCTCCGATGTACAACTCGCCCGGGATACCGATCGGCACCGGTTGCCGCCGGGCGTCGAGCACATAGAGCTGGGTGTTCGCGATCGGTCGGCCGATTGGGACGTTGCCCTCGGGGATGGAGTCGATCGCCGCGTCGTACACGCAACAGCCGACCACCGTTTCCGTCGGACCGTACTCGTTGATCAACCGGGTGTCCGGGGCATGGCGCCGCCAGTGGGTCAGCTGGTTCCAGCGGAGGTTTTCCCCGCCGATCACGAACCGACGGACCAACCCGGCGGCCCGATCGGACGGAATCTGGTGTTCCAGCAGCGACAGGTGCGCCGGGGTGAGCTTGAGAAGCGTGGCGTCCGTTCCAGCCAGCACCGCCTCCGCCAGGGCCGCGACGTCGTCGTCCTCGGGCAGCAGCTGGACGCGCTGGCCCGCGATCAACGGCAGCAGCAAGCTGGTGACCGTCAGGTCGAAGCCGAGCGGGGAGTGGACGATCGAACCGGTGCCCTCCCCGGCGCGGTAGAACTCCTTGGCCCAAACCAGGTAGTTGGCCAGGCCGCCGTGCGTGATCAGGGTGCCCTTCGGCCGGCCGGTGGATCCTGACGTATAGAGCACGTAGGCGAGGTGGTCGAGCTCCGCCACCGGCGCCGGATCGATCGCGGCCTCACCGGCCAGGGCGGGATCGGCCAGGGATACCATCGTCGCGCTCAGGCTGGGCAGCGCGGCCCGGCCGGGCTCGTCGACGACCACCACCGGAGGCTTCGCGTCGTCCAGGACGAACCGCAGGCGGTCGACCGGGTGAGTCGGGTCGAGCGGCAGGTAGGCGCCACCGGCCTTGCTGATGCCGAACAGACCGACGACCATCTCGAGCGAGCGGCCCGTGGCCAGGCCGACCACGTCGTCCGGTTGGACGCCGAGGGCCCGGAGTCGGTGGGCCACGCGGTTCGCCCGCTCGTTGAGTTCGCGATAGGTCAGCGTACCGTCCCGGGTCACGACCGCCCCGGCGTCGGGTGTCAGGCGGACCTGGGCCTCGAACAGCGCCGGCAGGGGCGCCACCGCCATGCCCGGGGCGGCGGTGGCGTTCCAGCGGTGGAGCAGGAGGTCGAGTTCGTCCGGCGCGAGCAGCGGAATCTGCTCGATTCGCTTCGTCGGGTCGGCCACGATCGCGTCGAGCAGGACTCGGTAGCGGTCCGCCATCCGCGCGACGGTGGCCGGGTCGAAGAGGTCGGCGCTGAAGTTGAACTGCACCGAGATGCCGGGGTCTGCCTCCCAGACGAACACCTCCAGATCGAATCGGGTGTTCGGCAGGTCGATCGGCTGGAGCTGGGCCGATACCCGCCCGAACTCGAACGCGCCGATGGCGACGTTCTGGCCGGCGAACGAGATCTGGAAGAGCGGGTTGCGGCTGGGATCCCGATCCGGCTGGAGGATCTCCACCAGTTGCTCGAACGGCATGTCCTGGTTCGCGTACCCGGCCAGCGTCGCCGCCCGAACCCGGGCCAGCAGTTCGAGGAACGTCGGGTTGCCCGAGCAATCGGTGCGGAGGACCAGGTTGTTGACGAAAAAGCCGATCAGCGGTTCCGTCTCGGTCCGGTGGCGGTTGGCGATCGGGGATCCGACGACCAGGTCGGTCTGACCGGTGTACCGCTGGAGCAATACCTTGAAGGCGGCCAGCATCAGCATGAACGTGCTGGCCGACTGCTCCCGGCAGATCCGCCGGATCCCGACCGCGGTCGCGTCAGGTACGGCCACGCCCATCGTCCCACCGGCGGTCGGGGCCCACCGGCCGCGCGGCCGGTCGGTCGGGAGTTCGACTGTCGGCAGATCGGCCAGCGCCGATCGCCAGTAGTCGAGCTGTCGGGTCAGCTCGCCGGCGTCGAGCCACTCCCGCTGCCAGACGGCAAAGTCGGCGTACTGAATCGGCAGTTCGGGGAGCGCCGCGTCGCGACCGGTCGTGAAGGCCTGGTAGAGCGTCGACAACTCCCGGACCAGGACGCCCATCGACCAGCCATCCGCGGCGATGTGGTGCATGACGACCACGAGGGCGGCCTCGCCCTCGGCGAGGTGGAACACCGTCGCCCGGAGGACCGAATCGACCGCGAGGTCGAAGGGCCGGTGGGTCTCGGCCCGGAGCCGCGCGGCCAGATCCTCCTCGCGCTTCTCGATCGCGATCGCTCGCAGATCGACGACCGCCAGGCGGAACGTGACCTCCGGGTTGATGACCTGGACGGGCTCACCGTCGATTTCTCGGAAGGTGGTCCGCAGCGACTCGTGGCGGGCCTGAATGGTCGCCAGCGCCCGTTCCAGCGCGGCGATGTCGAGCGGTCCTCGGAGCCGAAGTGCCAACGGGACGTTGTACGCGGAGCTGGCGGGTTCGAGCCGATGCACGAACCAGAGCCGCCGCTGCGCGAACGACAGCGGGAAGGTGTCCATCGCCGTCATGACGCCGGCCGTCCTTGGCGGGCACGCCGGGGAATCGCCGACTCCTTGCGGGCGGGTGACGCCGCCTCGACGACCCGGGCCAACCCGGCGACCGTCGGGTTCTCGAACATGAGGCGGACGGGGACCTCGACGCCGAACTGATCCCGAACCCGACTGACGACCTGGGTCGCGAGGAGCGAATGCCCGCCAAGGTCGAAGAAGTCGTCGTGCCCGCCAATCGATCCGACTTCCAGCACCTCGCTCCAGATCGCCGCCAGACGTTCCTCGGTCGCCCCCTTCGGCGCCACGTAGCCAGCGGAGAGCTGCCGGAACCCGGCGGGCGCGGGGAGGGCTCGCCGGTCGACTTTCCCGTTGGCCGTCAACGGCAGCCGATCGAGCAGGACGAACGCGCCCGGCACCATGTACTCGGGGAGTCGTTCCTTGAGGAAGGCGCGGACCGCGGGAATCAGCTTCGATCCGGCCTTGGCGCGAAGCGGATTCGTCCCGAAGGTCGTCCACGGCCTGGGGGCGGTGGCTCGCGTCGGGAGGCCGGGCTGGACGCCGGATCCCGGCGGTGAAACCACGACATCGACCCGGCCGACCTCGCCGGTAGCCGCGTACCCGATCGCGACCGTGTGGCCGCCCGCCTCGAGTTCGCGCCACAACCCCTCGAGGTCGACGGCGTCGCGGTCGGGGTCGTTCCGGAAGTCGCCGACGGTCGCGCCCGCCGGAGGCTCCCGGAGCCAGTCGAGCAGCCGTGCCTCGGTGGCGAGGCGGGCGTCCGGGACTCCCGAGATCCCGACGGGTCCGGTCCTGGCTCGCAGCCGGGCGATGAGGTCCGCCTCCGACTGGACGTCGACGCCCCAACGCCACCAGGTGGTCGGAGTCCCGGTGGTCGGCCCGTCGATCGCCATGGTGACGTCGTAACGGAACCGCGTCAGCTCGTTGGCCGCGGCGCCGCGCTTGACCGATACCTGGACGTCGGTGATCCGGGGAATTCGTGCGCGCAGCGCCTCGAAGAACGCCGGATCGATCAGCAACTCCTCTTCGTTGAGCGCGTGCTGCCGGACCCGCTCGGCCAGCTCCGTCGCGGTGGCGGTCGAGGCCGCCCGGGCGCACTGGACCGAGCCGTGATAGGCCACCAGGAACCCGAAGTGCCGGACGTCGCCGACGAAGAGGTGACCACCGGGCGCGACGCGATCGGCCGCCTGCTCGAGCACGCGGGCCAGGTACTCGACGCTCGGGAAATACTGCGACACCGAGTTGATGATGACCGTGTCGACGCTGCGGGGCGCGACCTCGGCCAGATCGTCGGCCATCCGGCGCGACAGGGTCACCCTGGCCAGGTCCGGGCGCTTCGCGATCTCGACGGCGATTCGACCGAGCGCGGCGGCCGAGAAGTCGAGCGCGTGGTATCGCTCCACTGAGGGCGCGATCCGGTAGAGCAGGAGCCCGGTTCCGCAGCCGATTTCGAGGACCCGCCGAGGCGCCAGCGCTTCGATCCTGGCGACCGTCGTGTCCACCCACTCCCGCATCTCGGCCGGGGGAATCGGCTCGCCAGTGTAGCTGCTGTTCCAGCCCGTGATGTTGAACGTCGGGTCGGTGTCGGTCGCCGAGGCCGAGTATGTCTCGTCGTACAGGGCCCGCCAGGTGTCGACTCGCTCGTTTTCCCAATCCGCGCGGGTGCCGGTGTCGTCGGCCCCGTCCTCGTCGCGAGGGACCAGGTATGCCACGAGTTGGCGCTCGCCGTTGGCCTGGTCGCGGGCGATGACGACACTCTCCGCCACCCCCGGGTGGGTCGTCATCGTCGTCTCGATCTCGCCCAGCTCGATCCGATAGCCGCGGATCTTGACCTGGAAGTCGCGCCGACCGACGAACTCGAGCGCCCCATCGTCCCGCCGGCGCACGATGTCGCCGGTCCGATAGAGCCGACCCCGGACCGGGTCCTCGACGAATCGCTCCGCGGTGAGTTCCGCGTGGTTGAGGTAGCCGCGGGCCAGGCCGTCGCCGCCGACATGGAGTTCGCCGGGAACCCCGGTCGGCACCGGGCGGAGCGCCGCGTCGAGCACGAACACCGAGGTGTTGGTCACCGGTCTACCGATTGGCACGGTCACGGCCCGCTCCGGGACGTCGTCGACCGGATACCAGGTGGCGAGTGTCGTGCTTTCGGCCGGACCGTACAGGTGGACGAGGCGACCGGGTCGCCCCTCCCGAAGGACCCGCCGGACGGCCTCGGGGTCGGCTGCCTCGCCACCAAACATCACCCACCGGAGTCGCCCGAACATTCCGATGGCGGATTCCGCCATCTGGTTGAACAGGGCGGTCGTCAAGAACAACACGCTGACTTCGTGTCGCGCCAGCGTAGCGGTCAGCGCCGCCGGCGCCAGGGCGATGTCCTTCGGGATGATCACCAGCGTGGCCCCATTCAGCAGCGCGCCCCAGATCTCCAAGGTCGACGCGTCGAACGTCAGGCTGGCGGCCTGGGCGACGCGGTCGGCCGGAGTGAAGGTGATGTAGTTCGTTCCGACGACCAGCCGCACCACGCCGCGCTGGGTCAAACACACGCCCTTCGGCCGGCCGGTGGAGCCCGACGTGTAAATGATCAGGGCCAGGGAGAGCGGACCTGGGTCGGCGGCCCGTTCCGGCGGGGGCGCCTCGGGCAGCGGTTCGTCGAGGCACAACGCCGTGCCGGGCCAGGGCGGAAGTCGATCCGCGAACGTCCGAACGGTGACCACGACCGGGGTGCCGGTATCCTCGAGCAGGTAGCGCATCCGGCTGGTGGGATAGTCCGGATCGATGGCCACGTAACTCCCGCCCGCCTTGATCGCGGCCACAACGGCCACGATCAGGTCCGCGCCCCGCGGCAGACAGATCCCCACCGGCGTATCGACCGTCACCCCAAGATTCCGAAGCCGGCGGGCGAGAGCCCCGGCCCGGACGTCGAGTTCGCGGTAGGAGAGTATTCTGCTGCCCTCGATCAGCGCCGGTGCCTCGGGCCGTTCCGCCACTCGAGCCTCGAAGAGATCGCGGATCGATCGGTCGGCGGGATAGGGCGCGGCGGCGGCGTCCGTCGCCGCCTCTCGGGCCTCGTCATCCGGTGTCAACAGCGCCAGCTGCGACAGTGGCCGGTCCGGGTGAGTGAGGGCGTCCTCGATCAGCACGACGTAGTGATCCAGCAGGCGGCGCGCGGTGGTCGCCAGGAACAGGTCGGTGCTGTAACAGAGCGCGATCCTGAGTTCCCCGGCCTGCTCGAGGACATGGCACTCCAGATCGAATCGAGTCACCGACGAATCGAGTTCCCCGGCCTCGATCGTGAGCCCCCGGAGCGCGGCCTCGGCCGCGGGCGCGTTCTGGACCGCGAACATGACCTGGAACAGTGGGTGGCGGCTCGGATCCCGGCGCGGCTGGAGCGTCTGAACCAGCTGCTCGAACGGGAGGTCCTGATGCTCGTACGCGGCCAGGGCCGTTTGCCGGACCCGTTCCACCACGGTCGCGAACGAGGGGTCACCACCAAGATCGGTCCGCATCACCAGCGAGTTGACGAAGAAGCCGATCAACCCTTCCAGCTCCCGCCGGTTGCGGTTGGCGATCGGACTCCCGACGACGATGTCCGTCTGGCCGGTGTACCGCTGCATCAGCGCCTTGAACGCGGCCAGCAGAATGATCGCGGTCGTCGTCTTCTCGGCCTCGCCGAAGCGCTTCAATCGGTCGACGACCGGCCGCTCGAGCCGAGCCACCACCGCGGCTCCGGCGTAGGTCGGGGTTGGGGGTCGGCGTCGATCCGTGGCCAGGTCCAGCAGGGGCACATCGTCGAGCTGCTGCCGCCAGTAGCCGAGTTGCCGTTCCAGCTCGTCGCCCTGCAGGGTCCGGCGTTGCCACTCGCTGAAGTCGGCGTACTGGATGTCCAGCGGTGGAAGGGGCGAGGGGCGGCCATCGACGAACGCGGCATAGAGCGTGGTCAACTCCGCGTTCAGCACGCCTCGCGACCAGCCATCCGACACGATGTGGTGCATCGTGATGGTCAGGACATGCTCGCTGGCCGTCAGCCGCACCAGCAGCGCGCGAACCACCGGGCCGGTCGCGAGGTCGAAGGGCTTGACGCCTTCCGCCGCCACCAGCCGGGCGGCCTCGGTCGCGCGCGCCTCCGGCGGGATCGACGACAGGTCGACGATCGGCAGGGGCAAGGGCGCGGGCGCCTCGACCACCTGTCTCGGCTCGCCGCCCACCGCCACGAACCGGGTCCGCAGGGCCTCGTGGCGAGCGACGATCGTCGTCAACGCCCGTTCGAGAGCCGACGGATCCAGGGTGCCGCGGAGCGGCAGGGTCGTCGACATGTTGTAGGCGGGACTCTCCGGTTCCAGCTGATGCAGGAACCAGAGGCGCTGCTGCGCGTACGACAGTGGAACCCGATCCGCGGCGGTCCGCTTCGGGATCGGCGCGGCGCCGGCCCGGGCCGTCGGGGCGAGCCGAGCCAGCAGGGCCTCGCGTTGGGCCGGCGAGAGAGCGGCAATTCGGGCCGCGAGATCGCGCGGGTCGGTCATGACGCGGATTGCTCCAGTTCTCGAAGCAGCCGGTCGACCTCGCCCGCGTCGGTCCCCGCCGCTTTCAACTGCAGGGCCGCCAGGGCCATGCCCTCCACCGTCGGTTCCTCGAACACCGTGCGGAGCGGGATCTCGATCCCGAGCTGGTCCCGCACCCGCGACACCAGCAGGGTCGCGAGCAGTGAATGGCCACCCAACGTGAAGAAGTTGTCCCGCACGCCCACCCGGGGAACGCCGAGGACTTGCTCCCAGATCGTCGCCAGGGTCGCCTCGGTCGAATCCCGGGGTGCGAGGTACGTGCCGCGGAGCGCGGCGAGGTCGACCTCGGGCGCCGGGAGCGCCTTCAGGTCCGCCTTGCCGCTCGGGCTCACCGGAATTCGCTCGAGCGTGACCAGCGCCGACGGGATCATGTAGTCGGGTAGCGTGCTCGCGAGCGCCCGTCGGATCCCCTCCAGGGTCGGGGCGGTTCCGGGCCCGGGGACGACGTATGCCACGAGGCGGGCGTCGCCGGGCGTATCCTCCCGCAGCGTCACCACCGCCGATCCGACCCCGGGCGCCACGGCCAGCGCGGTCTCGATCTCGCCCAGCTCGATCCGGAACCCGCGGAGCTTGACCTGATGATCGATCCGGCCGAGGAAGTCGAGGGCGCCGTCCCGTCGCCACCGAACCAGGTCGCCCGTGCGGTAGAGACGGGCCGTTCCCGACAGATCGAGCGGATCGGGAACGAAGCGCTCGGCGGTCAACTCGGGTCGCCGCCAGTAGCCGCGACCAACCTGAACGCCGCCGAGGTACAGCTCGCCTGGCACCCCGGGAGGAACGGGCAACTGCCGAGCATCGAGCACGGAGACCGTCGTGTTGGCGATCGGCCGGCCGATCGGAATCGCGCTGCCCGCTTCGGCCGAGGCGACCGGCCACCACGTCACGTCGACGGCGGCCTCGGTCGGGCCGTAGAGATTGTGGAGCGGCACGCCCCAGCGCTCCGCGTGGCGCCGGGCCAGATCCGGCGGGAGCGCCTCGCCGCTGCAAATGACCCGCCGCACGCCGGTCAGGCCGGGGCCGTGACCGCTCGCCAGGAACGCCCGGAGCATCGACGGAACGAAGTGCAGCGTCGTGATCCGGCGGTCGCCGATCACCCCGGCCAGGTAGCCGGGGTCCCGATGGCCGTCGGGGCGGGCCATCACCAGCCGGGCGCCCGTCATCAGCGGCCAGAAGAATTCCCAGACCGAAACGTCGAAGCTGAACGGCGTCTTCTGGAGGACCGCGTCGTCGGGCCCGAGGCCGAAGGTGTCCTGCATCCACCGGAGTCGATTCACGATGCCCCGGTGCTCGTTCATCGCCCCTTTCGGCTGGCCGGTCGAACCCGAGGTATAGATGACGTAGGCGAGGTTCGACGGCCCGGGCGGCTGGAAGGGAACCGTGTCGGGCGTGGCCACCACCCGGCCCCACTCGGTATCGAGGCAGAGCACGGTCGCGCCGAGGTCGGCGTGGAAGCGGGCGATATCGGCCTGCGTCAGGACGATCGACGCGGCGGAATCGACCAGCATGTGGCGCACTCGGGCTTCGGGATAGGACGGGTCGACCGGCACGTAGGCCCCGCCCGCCTTGAGCACCCCGAGCAGCGCCACGACCATCTCGAGCGACCGGTCGAGCGAGACGGCCACCAGTCGATCCGGGCCGACGCCCTGCTGCGCCAGCCAGCGCGCCAGCGCGGTGGCGCGCTGATCGAGTTCGCGATACGTGAGGGAGGCCGTGCCGGCCTCGACGGCGATCGCGTCGGGCGAACGGGCGACCTGGGCCTCCACCAGCTGATGGAGGCACGCCGACGGATAGTCCTTGGCGGTGTCGTTCCATTCGACCGTGACGCGGTGCCGTTCCGCCTCGGTCATGACGGGGAGCCGTCCGATCGGCTGGTCGGGATCTCGGGCGGCAGCGGCAGCCACGGTGACGAAGTGCTCGGCGAGGGCCTCGATCGTGGCGGCATCGAACAGGTCGGACGCATAGACGAACGAGAGCACCGTCGCCTCATCCGTCGCCGAGACGACGACTTCGAGGTCGAAGCGGGTGGCTTGGTCGTCCATCCCCCCGGCCACCTCCCCGTCGTCTCCGAAGCGAAGATCTTCCCGCCCGGTCTTGTGAAGGCCGAACATGATCTGGAAGAGCGGATTGCGACTCAGGTCGCGCTCCGACACCACCTCCTGCACCAGCTTCTCGAAGGGCAGCGCCTGATGGTCGAACGCCCCCAGGCTGGTTTCCCGCACCCGTCGCAGGAACTCGCGGAACGTCGGTTCGCCACTCGCATCCGTCCGGAGCACCAGCGTGTTGACGAAGAAGCCGATCAACGGCTCGATCTCGGGTCGGTCCCGGTTGGCAACCGGCGACCCCACCACGATGTCGGTCGACCCGGTGTAGCGGTGGAGCAGGGTCTTGAACGCCGCCAGCAGCACCATGAAGAAGGTGGCCCCCTCTCGCCGCGCGAGGGCCTGGAGGTCCGCAACCAGGGCAGCGGGAAGGTCCCGGACGATGTTCCCGCCCCGGTAACTCGGTCGGCTCGGTCGGGGTCGGTCGGGATACAACTCGAGCCCGGTCGCGCCGGCCAGGCGACCCCGCCAGTAGTCGAGGTGGCGCTCCAGGAGCGAGCCACTGAGGGTCTCCCGCTGCCAAAGCGAGTAGTCCGCGTACTGGATCGGCAAAGCCGGCAGTTGGGGCGCGGTGCCGGCCGCAATCGCGGCGGACGTATCGGTCAACTCTCGGAAGAGGATCCCAAGCGACAGGCCATCGACCGCGATATGGTGGACCGCCAAGTAGAGATGAGAACTCGCCGGTCCGGTCCGCACGAGGGCGGCCCGGATGACCGGGCCTCGGACCAGGTCGAACGGGGTCTGCCCGATGCGGGTGGCGATCGCCCGCAGCTCGGTGTCCCTGACCGGGCCGGCGGCGCCGGTCAGGTCGAACGCCTCGACGCTGGCCTCCCACGCCGTTTCGACCCGCTGCATCGGGCGGCCGTCGACGTCATGATACGTCGTCCGGAGAATCTCATGCCGTTCCAGGAGCTGACGCAGGCTCTCCCGCATCACCGCCGGTTCCATCGCCTGGTCGAACGCCACGTCGAACGTCAGATGGTACGAAGCGGCGGCCGGGTCCATCTGATGGAGGAACCAGAGCCGCTCCTGCGAGAACGACAGCGGGACCAGTTCCCCCGGGCGGGCCCGACGGACGATGGGGAGCTGGGACGGTTCGAGGCCCCGCTGGCGGAGGAGGCGGAGCAGGAGTTCCCGCTTGGGGTCGACCGGGGTCATGGATGAGCGTCCTCCACCAGGCGCGCCAAGGGCCCCGGGGTTGCTCGGGTGGTTCGGGGACCGCTGATCCGGCGCGGGGTCGCGACGGGCCGCGGGTGGGGCGGCCGCGGGCTTGGTATCGCTCCGGGCTTGCTCGATGAGTTGCGCTTGCGCTTCGATCGTCGGCTCGGCGAAGACCGTGGCCAGGGGCATCGCGACGCCGAAGGCCTCCCGGATCCGCGACACCAGCTGGGCCGCCACCAGCGAATGTCCCCCCATTTCGAGAAAGGGGTCCGTCCGACCGACCTGGTCGAGGCCAAGCAACTCGGTCCAGATCGCCGCCAATTCCCGCTCGACTGCCGTGCGGGGCGGCACGAAGTCCCGAGAGCCGCCCGCCCTGCCGGCGTCGGCCAGCGCCCGGCGATCGATGGCGCCGGCATCGGTCCGCGGCAAGGCCGGCAGCGAGCGAATCTCCGGATGGCAAGCCGAGCCGAACGCGTCATGCAGTACCTGCGGCCCCTGCGGGCAGCTTGCCTCGAGGTAGAGTCGAACCGTCTGGAGATCGCTCCGCTCCTCGACCAGGAAACGGCGGATCTGGCGGTGACTCCGGTTGAGCCCGACGATGAGGAGACCCGGGGTGATCCCGAGCCCGGCCAGCAGCGAGTGCCATCCTTGCGCCCGGGTCATCGACAGGTAACGCCGAGCTTGATGCGGTTCGGGGTCCTGGACCTTCCGACTGACTCCGGTATCCCGCCAGGCGCTCCAGGCGAGATGATGAACCCGGCCAGGCAGGGTCGGCCCGAGTTCGAGCGCGAGGGCCTCCGCCACCCGGCTGGCCGCGGTATAGGCGGTCATCGCGGCGCCGCCGAACCATCCAGCGGCCGAGGAGACCGTGATCAACACTTGATCCTCTCGGTCGAGCAGGCTCGCCAGGACCCGACCTCCCAGGAGGCGGGGCGCGATCGGCTCGATCAGACCCGCGATCGTCTCCGCCATCACCGGCCGGTCGTCATATCCGCCTGCCATGTGGATCGCCCCGGCCAACGGTCGGCCGAATCCGGCCGCGGCCTCTTGAACCGCCGCCCGAATCACGGGGCCGTCGGCGAGGTCAGCGGCGACGTAGCGGACCCGACCGTCCCCGATCGAGCGCAGTTCGGTCCACGCGGCGGCTCGTTCGGCGTCGAGCCGATCGAGCGGCGTCCTCCCGACCAGCAGCAACCGCGCGTCGAACTCGCGCAGCAGTCGAGCCGCCACCTCCGAACCGATCCCGCCCAGCCCACCGGCGATCAGGTAGAGACCGGCCGTCCGGAACGCGGGGGTCGTCACCGTTGGCGCCGGCCACTCCACGGGCGCGAGCCGAGCCACCAGGCGGGTGCCGCGCCGATAGGCCACCTCCTGGTCGGCGGCGGCCGAATCCAGTTCCCGAATCATGAGAGGGGCGGCGGCCATGACATCGTCGATGTCGAGATGGCGGCACTCGAGCCAGGGAAGCTCGCGTGGGGCCGACTTCACGAGGCCCAGGGCCGCCGCCCGTTCGGCGACGACCGGCTCGCCTGGCTCGAGCCGCTGCACCCCGGTCGCGGCCACGATCACTCGCGCCGTGGCCGCTCGGGCGTCGGCCTCCGCGAGGGCCTGGATCCAGTGCAGGACGCTTCCCGTCGTCCGCGCGACCGCCCGCCGGGATGCCGCGTCGTCGCTCGGGGGCGGTCCGGGCGGCTCGATGCCCCACGCGTGAAGGGTGGGTCCGATCGTCTGGCCCTGACGAGCCAGCTCGGCCGCGAGTCGCCTGGCGTCGTCCGGCGCCTCGGGGTCGATGGCGTAGCGGCCGGGACCGAGGGCGGCAAACCCCGATCCGGGTACCACGGCGATCCACTTCCGCGCCGCGCGCGCCAACTCGGTCCCGATCCGATCGCCGACGCCCAGTGAGTCGACGAAGACGACCACCGTCGCGGAGCCATCGGGGTCGAAGGGGCCATCGAGCGCCCGGGCCCGCCAGACGGGCCGCACGAACCAGTCGGGGATGGTTCGGTGATTCCCCTCGAGCCGATCGGTCCAACGCTGTTCGACCGCGAACGCGCCCTCGCTGAACGCCTGGCTCAACTGGGGCCGCTTGATCTTGCCAAGATTGGTCCGGGGGATTCGGTCCGGATCGACGAGAAGCACGTAGTCGGGCGGGACGCCGAAGCGGCGAGCGACTTCGGCTCGAACCGACGCGACCACCTGGCGTTGTCCTCGGACGTCGCTCCGGTTGGTGTGGAGGAAGATCACGACCCGGTCGGTGGCGTCGCGGCTGCCGCGGACGGCGCATGCGGCCGTGTACGACGGCACCACGCCATCGACTTCGTCGACCACCGACTCCACTTCGTGACAATGGAGGTTCACCCCGTTGACGATCAAGACGTCCTTCAGCCGCCCGGTCACGGTCAGTCGTCCACCGACGACTCGACCCAGGTCGCCGGTTCGGAACCAACCGTCCGCCGTGAATGCCGCCGCGGTCGCCGTCGGATTCCGGAAGTACCCGGCCATGAGGCTCATGCCGGATACTTCGAGGGCACCCTCGTCGCCTTCCCGAGCCGGCGACCCGTCGGCGGCCACGATCCGCAACGCCGTTCCCGGGTTCGGGGCGCCGACGTCGACGAACAGATCGTCGTCCCCCGTCGTGTCGAAGTCGAAGGCGGACGAGTAGGTCAGCCCCGAGCAGGTTTCCGACATGCCCCAGGCGGGCCGCATGGCCCGCGGCGACAACCCATGGGGCGCGAGCAGGCGGAGGAAGCGGCGCGCCGTCCGGGCCACTACCGCCTCGCCGGCGTTCCAGAACGCCTTGACGTGGCGGAGATCCCAGGTCCGGCCGGGCGCCGAGCCGAGCCGCTCGTTGATCAGTGCGAAGGCGAAGTTCGGTGCGAAGGTCGCGGTACACCCGGTGGTCGACATCAGGTCGAGCCACCGCAACGGATCCTCGAGGATTCGCGCGCCATCGCACTGGGTTTGATGGGCCCCGATCAGCATGGGCACCAGGTGGCAGGCCGACAGACCACCGACATGATCGAGGGGAGCCCAGTTGAGGACGGCGTCCGCCGGGGTCAAGCCGTTGCTCAGGATCGATCCCTGGGCTTGGCTGATCAGGGCCCGATGGGACAGGAGCACGCCCTTCGGCATTCCCGTGCTGCCCGACGTCATCATGCAGGCCGCGATCGCCTCGGGATCGGGCCCGGCCGATGGGCCTCCGTCCTCCGGTCCGTCGAGTGCCTCGAGTTCGAGGATTCGCGGACGGTCGCCCCGCGCGGCGAACGCTTCGACGACCCGGGCTCGGACCGAGGCCGCGCTGAGGATCGGCGGTCGGTCCATGACTTCCCATGACCGAACCATTGCTTCGGTCGCCGCCGCACCGCTGCCGTAGGGTGAGGCCGGCGCCACGGGGATCGGGACGACCCCCGCCATCTGGCAGCCCCAGAACGCCGGGATGAACTCGCCGGGCGCCCCGGCCTGAAGGAGCACGAAGTCACCGACCGCGACGCCGTGGCGGCGTAGGCCGCTCGCCAGTCGCCGAGCGTTGGCCAGCAGGTCACGATACGACTGCTGGGTCTTGGTACCGTCCGCCGCGATGTAGGTGATGGTCGCGTCGAGACGGGCCGCGGCCTGCAGCGCCTCGGGCAGGTTGGCCGCCGGCGCTGGTGGGAGCGGATCCCCGACCGCCAGGGCAAGGGGACGGTTGCTCGAGTTGGCGGTCTCGGGGACGACCGCCGGCTGCGCCGGACCAGTCGACCCCAGCGGCTGCTCGACGCGATCGGGAAGCAGGTCGGCAAGGTGGAGCGGAAGGGCCGGCTCCTGGCGCTCGTCCACCACGAGGGCAACCCCGGCCCCCACCCGCGATCGCAGGGCCTCTTCCCATGCCGCCGTCGTGGCGGTGGTGATCACCGGAATCCTGGCGAGCGCCTCCAGGTCGACGGTCCCATCCGATCGGAGCGGGATCGACGCAACCGGGACGGGCCGTACGTCGTTCGCGCCGACCACGCTCCGAAGGGCCGAGCCGATGGCGTCCAGGTTGAGCGGTGCCGCCGATACCAGGTAGGCCAGGAACACCCGGGACCCGTCGGCCGCGGTGCGCTCGACCACCACGCACTCGTCGACCGAGGCGTGGAGAAGACGGCGGGGTACCACGCGCGCCTCCATCAGGCCCCCGGCCCCCGATCCTGATCGGGGCCGAACTGGCCGTTCGTCCGACGGAGGCGACGGAGCATCCCTCCAGCGGCGAGCGCGTGGTGGTTCACGAGAAAGGCTCCTCTGGATCGACCAGGCGACGGCCCCCCTTTTTGGGGGGGGGGCAGCCGATCAGACTGGTTACGACGACGTGGCTCGAAGCTCTCCTCCCCAGGGGGCAAGAAGCGTGCGCACAGTCGGGATTCCCCTACACCGCCGGCGCGGGCTCGGGAAGGAGGACCGTCCTGATGGTCCGAAGCACCTGGTGTCGATCGTCGTGGAGGAAGAAATGACCCCCGGGGAACATCTCGACGGCGACAGGCGCCGAGCTCGTCGTCCGCCAGGCGGCGAGCTCCTCCGGACTCACGAACCGATCGTCGATTCCCCCGAATGCCGTTAGGCTCACCGTCAGGGTGGGCGCGGACGCGATCGGCCGGTAGCGCTCCACCGCCCGTACGTCGGCTCGCATCGTTCGAGTCAGCAGCGCCAGCAGTTCTCGATTGGCCAGGATCTCCGGGGCCATCCCGCCACCCCGCCGATCGAGCTCGGCGACCAGTTCGTCGTCGTTCAGATCTCCCATGGGGGGAAACCGCTCTGGCGTGTGCGGTGCCCTTCGTCCGCTGACGAAGAGATGAACGGGAGGTGAACCTCGCGACTCGAGGATCCGAGTGAACTCGAACGCAAGCCACGCCCCCATGCTGTGACCGAACACCGCAAAGGGCGGGCGGACCTCAGGCTCAATGGCGTCGGCGGCCGCCTCGGCCGCGGCGCGCAGATCGGTCGGCGCGGGCTCGGTGAAGCGCGACTCCCGTCCGGGCAGTTGCACCGCCGCAACCTCAACCTCCGGAGCCAGGTCGGGGCCCCAAAGTCGGTAGACCGAAGCACCCGCACCGGCGTGTGGAAAGCAGATCAGTCGGACACGGGCATCGGGATTGGGCCGACTCCGAACAAACCACCGAGGAGGTGTTCGAGCCATCAAAGTGTAACTCCAACGCAACGCCGTTGCGAGAACACAACACTCATTTGCTCAGAATCCGCATTTCCGGGTGGGTTTGAACTAGGCCCAGAAACTGTTGTCCCGATTGCACTTGGACAGAAACCGGCGGGCCGGAAGCCAGCGCGACTTCCCGCTTCTTGTCCCAAGCCACGACCTCGATCGAATAGATTCCCGGCGCCACGTTCAACTGGAGCGAAACCGCCAGACTGACTGGCCCGCCGGTTGGAAGCGATAAACCGGCCTCCCGGGATCCCACCACGGCCAGGATCGTCCCGCCGGCCGTCATGCGGAGGATGACCGCGATCGGCTCGAGGTGATCGTCGATTGGCCCGCCGACCGACGCCGTGATCCGGAGCTTGAGTCGGTCGCCCGAGCGGACCAGATCGGCATCGACGGCCTCGACCGCGTCGATGGTGACCGGCGAATCCTCCGCGAGTTGCCGCGACGTGGTTCCGGCAGTGCCCAGGTAGTGCTTGACGCACTCAGCCGCCGCCCCCTCGTGGACGATCGTGCCGTGCTCAAGCAGGATCGCTCGCCGGCACAGCTCCTCGACCGCCGGCAGCTGGTGCGACACGAGGATGACGGGCCGGCCGCTGGTCACCAGTTCGCGAATCCGTCCGAAAGCCTGGGCCTGGAACTGCTGGTCGCCGACGGCCAGGATCTCGTCGATGATGAGCGCGTCGGGGTCGACGTGCGCGGCGATCGAAAAGCCGAGGCGCGCCATCATCCCGCTCGAGTAGCGTTTGACCGGGGTATCGATGAACTCCGCGATGCCCGAAAAGTCCACGATCGCCGTGAAGCGCCGTTGAATGTCCGCTCGGCTCATGCCGAGGATCGCGGCTTGCAGCCAGATGTTCTCTCGGCCGGTGAGGTCGGGATGAAAGCCCGCGGCGATCTCGAGCAGCCCGCTCAGCCGCCCGGTGATCCGGCACCGCCCGGTGGTCGGTCGGGTCACCCGCATCAGGAGTCGAAGCAGGGTCGACTTGCCGGCCCCATTGTGTCCGATCACGCCGAGCGAATCGCCGGGCCCGACGTCGAAGCTGACGTCCCGCAGGGCCCAGAACTCCTCCGGCCGAAGCCGCCCGGACTCGGCGCGGCTCGAGAACAGCCGCCGGGCCACGGCGGGGATCAGGTCCCGCAGACTATCGTGCTGGCGGCCTCGCCGATACTTCTTGCCGAGGGCGATCGCCTCGATCCTGCCGGCCGGTGAGCTCACACGAAGTCCGCTAGGTGGAATTCGGCCCGGCGGAAGATCGCCGCCGCGAGGAAGAGGCCACCGCCGGCCCAGGCCGCGGAATATCCCAGGTACCAGGGGGACCAGATCGCCGTCAGGCCATCCGCCCCGGAAGCGATCAGCGGCGTGAGGAGGTTGTGCCCGTCACGAACGGCGAGCACCAGGCCTTCCAGGATGGGGGCCAGGGGGTTGAGCATCAGATAGGGGGCGTTCCCGCCCAGCATGGCCGGCTCGAAGAAGACCGGTGTCACGAAGATCCCGAACGTGAGGCCCATCTGCACCAGGTACTTCACGTCGCGGAAGAACACGTTGGCGCAACTGAAGAAGAGCACCGCGGCCGCGGTCATCATGAGCAGAAGGCCGGCGAGGATCGGAACCCAGAGGAGGGCCGCGCTCCACCGGACGCCGAGCCACGGGGCCGCCAGGGTCAGGGCGGTCAGCGCGATCGTGGCGTCGAGCGCCGCCGTGATGGTGGTGGCGATCGGAAGCGCCGCGCGCGGGAAATAGATCTTGCTGACCAGGTTGCCGCCGCTCGTCAGGGTCGTGGTCCCGGTGCCGAGGGCGGCCGAGAAGAACCCCCACATGATGCCCTTCAGGCCCAGCCCGAGGACCACCGCCCGGTCGATCGACCCCCCGGTGGCGCGGGACAGCGCCGTCCTGATGATCAGTCCCGACAGGATCACCATAACCGGCATGACGAGCGCCCAGAGGAAGCCCATCACCGCTTCCTTGTAGCGGATCCGGATGTCGCGCTTGGCGAGCTGCACGATCAGGTCGCGGGCCCGCCAGGTATCCCGCACCCCGTCGACCAGGTCGCGACGCCACCTGGGCGGGGTGCTCTCGGTCACGGCGACCGGCGTGGCCGTCACGCCACCCCCCGACCGGGTGCGGCCTCGCCGCCACTCTGGACGGGGTTCCCGGCGCGCCGTATACTAGCCATCCTTCCCTCCCCTCCGGAGTGTCCTACGTGCCTAACGCCGATCCGTCTCCCGGCTTGATCCTGGGCAAGGCCCAGGCCCCCAAGCACGCCACCAGCCGACGGCCTGGATACTACTCTCGTCTCGCGATCCTGTCCTGCGTCCTCGGAGTCGGCGGCATTGCCGGGTTCTTCCTGCTCGCGGTCACGATCGGTCGCAGTCACCCGGAGTCCACGATGCTCCTCGGCGGGATTCTCGGGCTGTTCTTCGCCACCGGGCTGGGCACCGGCCTCGGCTTCAGCAGCCTGGTCAACTCGCGCGATCGCGACAAGGTGCTTCCCGTGGCCGGCCTGCTGGTCAGCCTGGCCGGCTTCGCCATCCTCTGGTTCATCGTCGTCACCCGGTCGGCGGCGTCCCGCTGACCGGGCCGCTCGCGGCGCCGGGCGGACGATCGAGCAGCAGCGGCCGAAGCGACGCCGCCAGCTGCTCGGCGTAGGGCGACCGGAGCACCGCTCCCGAATCGGGCGCCGTGGTCCACAGGATCCGGGTGTCCGGCGCGGCGAGCCTGGCCCAGAGCGTGCGAGAGTCGTTCTCGTTGCCGACGCCGCGTTCCGTCGACATGATCAGGTGCAGCGCCCCCGGATAGGGTCGTGGCCGATAGCGGGCCGCGGCCCGTTGGTTGGCCGCCGAGACCTGCTCTCGATACAGAACGAACCGGTTGCCCCGGTAGAGATCCCGTTGCTGCACCACCTGGGCCGCCACGCCCAGTTTCTCCCGCACGAACCCCCAACGCTTGCGCCAGGGGAGACCGGATAACGTCCGGGCGTAGCGGCGCAAACGGCCCGCCACGAACCGGACCTGATGCCCGGTTCGGGTCAGCTTGGCCTTCATCGGGATCTGCTCCGGTGCGAAGGTGTCGATCATCCCGACGAACGACACCACCTGTCCGGCACCGCGGAGCTGTTGCGCCACCTCGTACGCCACCATGCCGCCCATGCAAAAGCCGAGGAGCTGATAGGGCCCGGTGGGCTGTATCCGGCGGATCTCCCGAACCGCCGCCGCCGCGATCGCTTCGATGGTCTCGAGGGGACGGGCCTCCCCGTCCAGGCCGACCGCGCGGAGGCCATAGAACGGCTGATCCGATCCAAACGCCCGAGCCACAACGTCGTAGCCGATGATGTTGCCGTTGATGCCGGGCACGACGAACAGCGGCGTTCGCTCGCCGCCCGGCTGAATCATGATCGTGCCAAACGACATCGCGCCGACGTCGGTACGGAGCACAGCGGCCATCGTCTCGACCGTCTGACCCTGGTAGAGCACCGCCGCCGGTACCCGACGGCCCATCGCCCGCTCCAGTTCCGCGAGCAGCTGGAGGCCGAGCAGCGAATTGCCGCCGAGGTCGAAGAAGTTGTCGCCGAGGCCGATGCCGGTGATCCCGAGGACCCGCTCCCAGGTGATGATCAACTGGGTTTCCAGTCCGTCGGGAGCGGCGGCGGCCTGGGGGCCCCGTTCCGCCGGCACCGGCAGCGCGGCGAAGTCGACCTTGCCGTTTCGCGTCAGCGGCATTGCGGGCAGCACGACGCACCGTGTCGGCACGGCGTACTCGGGCAAGTGCTGCCGGAGCCAGGCGATGAGCTCGTCGGGTGAGATCTTGGCGTCGGGATCGAGCACGGCGTAGGCGATCAGGCGCCGGTCCCCCGAACGGTACTCGCGAGCCGTCACAACGGCTGCCGTGACCGCCGGGTGGCGACGGAGGGCCGATTCGACCTCGCCGGGCTCGACCCGGAAACCACGGATCTTGATCTGTCCGTCGACCCGGCCGAGGAACTCGATCACGCCGTCCGACCGGTAGCGGGCCAGATCGCCGGTGCGGTAGATCCTGGCGTCGACCTCGGACCGGAACGGATCCCGTTGGAACCGACTGGCCGTGAGGTCCGCGTCATTGAGATAGCCAAGCGCGACTCCGTCGCCGCCAGTCCACAGCTCGCCACGCACCCCGATGGGCACCGGCTGCATGGCGGCGTCGAGGAGGTAGACCCGGGTTCCTCGCACCGGCCGCCCGATCGGAACGGGGTCCGGGACCGCCTCCGGGCCGCGCATCGGGTGGCAACAGGTGAAGGTGGTGTTCTCCGTCGGCCCGTAGCCGTTGATCAGCACCCCGTCGCGCAGGATTGCCGCCGCCCGCTTCGCGTGCGAGGGCGACACGACGTCACCCCCGACGAGCAGCTGACGGAGGCCCGCCAGGGCGTCCACCCTCGCCTCCACGACCAACTGGAACAGCCCGGCGGTCAGCCACAGGATGGTGATCCGATGACGCTCGAGCGCCGCGGCCAGCGCGGTGATCTCTGGGGGGCCGTCGGGGAACACCACCAGCCGGCACCCGTTGAGCAGGGCGCCCCAGATCTCGAACGTCGAGGCGTCGAACGAAACCGGCGCGGCGGCGAGGACGACGTCGTGGGGGGTGAACTGGACGTAGTTGGGGTCGACGACCAGCCTGGTGATACCCCGGTGCGGGATCACGACGCCCTTCGGCTGTCCGGTCGATCCCGATGTGAACATCACGTACGCGGCCGACTCGGGCGTGGGATCGCGGTGGCGCCGAGTGGCGGTTCGCTCGTCGGGCACCGGTCCGAGCTCGTCGAGGTCCACGAGCTCGATGCCGGCCGAAGCGCCGGGGAACGTCGAACCGCGAGCGATCATCCGCCGAACGCGGGCCTCGCCCAGGAGGACGTCGCGCCGGTCACGGGGGAGCGCGGGGTCGATCGGGACGTACGCCGCGCCAGCCTTGAGCACCGCCAGGATGGCCCCAACGAAATCGAGGGAACGGCCCAGGCCGACCGCGACGGTGTCGCCGGGCTCGACCCCGCGTGCCACCAGCACCGCCGCCAGCCGATTCGCGTGTCGATCGAGATCCCGATAGGTCAGCGAGGCCCCCGTCTCGCCAGCTGCTTCCACCGCGATGGCATCCGGCGTCCGAGCCACCTGGGCTTCGAACCGGTGAACGACCGAAGCCTCCCGCTCGGCGAGGTCGGCGGCGGCGTTCCATTCGACCAACAACCTGTGCCGCTCCGCCCCGCTCAACATCGCCAGCGCCGAAATCGGGCGATCCGGGTGCGCCACGGCATCGTCGGTCAACGCGACGAAATGGCCGACCATGCGTCGGATCGTGTCGGGGTCGTACCGGTTGGCGTTGAATTCGATCGACCCGTGGATCGCGTTGCCGCTGTCCGACAGGAACAAGCTCAACTCGTAGATGGCCCCGCCGCCGAGGGTGTCGAAGGTCCCGGTGAGCGGCGTGTTGTGGAACACGAACGCCACCTGGAACAGCGGCGAGTGCGCCAGGCTCCGATCGGGGCGCACCTGTTCGACGATCTTCTCGAAGGGAAAGTCCCGATGTTCCGCGGCCTCGAGCATCGAGTGGCGAACCCGCAACTCGACGTCGCGAAGAGTCGAAGCGCCGTCGACGGCGGTTCGAACCACCATCGTGCTGACGAACAACCCGATCAGTGGCTCCAGTTCGACCAGGTTCCGGTTCGCCACCGGGGTGCCGACCAGAAGGTCCTCCTGCCCCGTGTAGCGGTAGAGCAGGGCGTTGAACGCCGCCATCAGGGTCGTGAAGGGCGTCCCGCCCAGGGACTGACTCAGGGCCCGGATAGCGGCGGCGCGATCGGCCGGAATCGTGAACGTCTCGATCGCCGCCTGCGACGAGGTGTCCCGGCCCCGGGGCCGATCGGTGGGGAGGTCGAGCGCCGGGAGGTTGCCGGCCAGCTTGGTCCGCCAGTACTCGAGATGGCGGGTCTGGTCGGTCTGGCGGAACCACTGGACCTGGGAGTGGGCGTAGTCCGCGTACTGCCAGCGGGACCCGTCGCCGGCAGGGACGCGGCCCTGCGCCAGCGCGCCGATCAACTCCCGGACCTCGCGCACCAGAATGCCGAGTGACCAGCCGTCGGCACAGATGTGGTGGACGATCAGGAGCAGGCGACACGGCCGATCGGCGCCGCACCGGACCAGGACGGGCCGAAAGCCCGGCGTTTCCTCCAGGTGGAAGGGCTCGGCCACCACGGCTCGGATCTCCGCCGTGGGGTCCCCCGTCGCCACGATATCCCGCAACTCGGCCGGTCGATCGATGGCTTCCTGCCAAGGCACTCCCCCTTCCGTGCGGAACACGGTTCGGAGGATCTCATGCCGATGCGACAGGATCCGGATCGCCTCGGCGATGATCGCCGGATCCAATCGGGGGTCGATCTCGAGAGAAGCGGCGAGATTGTAGACCGGATCGGCCGGGTTGAGGAGATGCAGGAACCAGAGGCGCTGCTGCGCGAACGACAGCGGAATCCGGGAGCCCCGAGGCGCTCGCTCGAGCACGAAGCCGAGTTCGTGCGGACGACGGTCCTTGATGAACGAGAGGATCTCCGCCTTGTGGGCCGCCACCTCCGCTCGCAAGGCGTCCGTTACCGTGCCGCTTGGCGCGTTCAAGGACAGCCGATCCCCGTCCACCGCGATTCGGACATCGAGGCGGCGGAGCTTGTTGATCAGGTCCAATACCGGGTCAGTAACGGACGTCGACATCCTCGCCTTGAGCCCGATGGGCACACCCCTAGGCCCGCCGGTCCACCTGTGGAGGTTACCCGATCCATCCGAACCCGAAGCCATGCTGCGGTTCGGGCGCCGCCAAACTGCCGCGACCGCGCAACACAATGGCCCTTGGGGCGGCCATTTCGGGCGGTCGGTCCTGGGACACAGACTGGATTCTCGACAGTAAGGCAAGTACCAGGCCGGCCCGACGGCCGCCAGGCCCTCCGAAACGGGTCCCGAGCTGACGGCGAAACGTGCATTCCGATGGGGTCGAAGTCGATGACCCATTTGGGGGGGGGGGGGAGGTTTTGGCCTCGGTTCGAGCCGCACCGTAGATTGTCCTGAATGCCAAGCCTCTCACGCCTCCTGGCCACCGGACTGGCGGGCCTTGCGCTCGCCTCCTGCGCCTCCGCTCCACAATTCGATCTGGTGCTCGCGGGGGGACGCGTCATCGACCCCGCCTCGGGGACGGATTCCGTCATCCATGTCGGTATCGCGGGCGGGCAGGTGGTGGCCCTGTCAGCCCGACCCTTGAAGGGCACCGAGGTGGTCGACGTCACCGGGCTGGTCGTGGCGCCCGGGTTCATCGACCTCCATGCCCACGGTCAAACCAGGGGCGACATGGAACTTCAGGCTCGGGATGGGGTTACGACTGCCCTCGAGATGGAGTCTGGGGTGTTTCCCGTGGCCAAATGGTATGCCTCGCGGGAGGGCCAATCGCCGCTCAACTTCGGCGCCACGGTCGGGCACCGGCCGGCCCGGTTCTTCGTCTTCCACGACGGCATCGAGGTGGGCCACGGCGCCACCAATCCGGGCGCGGTCGCGGCCCTGGGCCCGATGCCCGCGGGAGCCAACCAGCCGGCCACCGACGCCCAGATCGAGTCGCTCGAGGGCACCATCCGGCAGGGCCTCGACGAGGGAGCGTTAGGCGTCGGCTTCGGGATCAACTACTCGCCCGGGGCCACTCCGGAAGAGATCGGTCGGCTGTTCCGGGTCGCGGCCGACCGGCGGGTTCCGGTGTTCGTCCATACCCGGGCGTTCGGAATCGGCGCGATTCGCGAAACGGTCGCCGCCGCGCGCGACGCTGGCGCGGCGCTTCATGTCGTGCACATCGCCAGCAGTTCGCTCGGCGACCTGCCGGAGGCCCTCGACCTCCTCGACTCGGCCCGGGCAGCGGGTCAGGACCTCACCACCGAGGTGTATCCCTACACCGCCGGATCGACCCGCCTCGAGTCGGCGATGTTCAATCCGGGCTGGCAGTCGAACCTCCGCCTCGACTACGGCGATCTGGCCTGGCCCCTGACCGGCGAGCGGCTGACCAAGGAGAGCTTCGAGCGGTACCGGAAGCAGGGCGGGTGGGTGGTGATCCACATGATGAAGGACGAGAACGTCGAGAAGGCCATCCGGCATCCCGGCGTGATGATCGCGAGCGACGGGGTTCCGTTCGTGAATGGCACCGGTCACCCCCGCGGCGCTGGCACGTACGCCCGGATCCTTGGCCGTTACGTTCGGGAACTCGGCGTGCTCACCTTGTCGGACGCGCTGGCCCGGATGACGATCCTTCCGGCCCGCCGGCTCGAGGCGTACGTGCCGGCCATGGCCCGGAAGGGTCGGGTGGCGGTCGGTGCCGATGCCGACCTGACCATCTTCGATCCGGCCACCGTCATCGATCGCGCCACCTTCACCGAGCCGACGCTCCCGTCAGCCGGGATCGCGCACGTGCTCGTCAACGGCACGTTCGTGGTTCGCGACGGCGCGCTGGTGTCGGGCGCGCTGCCAGGGCGGCCGGTGCGCTCCGCGCCGAAGCCGTAGCCGGCCAGGCAGCCGGGGCGCGGCGCGTCGATCGATCCGGCGGCGGAGGGCAGCTGAAGGCGTCGAACCGACCCCGCGTAACACCCTGATAGCGGGCCGACCTTTCGAGGGATATTCTCATGGCTCCCCTTTCCCCGAGGGCTTCATGAGTACGTTCCTCATTGTCGTCGTCGTGGCGGTCGTCGCCCTCGTCCTGTTCGTGGCGAGCCGACCGGCCACCTTCGAAGTCCGCCGATCGGCCATCATCAACGCCCCGCCGGCCAAGATCTTTCCGCTGCTCAACGACTTTCGGGAGTGGACGGCCTGGTCGCCGTGGGAGAAGCTCGATCCTGCCTTGATCCGGACTCACAGCGGTGCCGCCAACGGGCCGGGCGCGGTCTACGAGTGGGCCGGGAACAAGAAGGTGGGCAAGGGGCGGATGGAAATCACGTCGACGACCCCGCCGACCAAGGTCGTGATCGATCTCCACTTCCTGGCGCCGTTCGAGGCTCGGAACGTCACCGAGTTCATCCTCGAGCCCATGGGAACCGGCACCAACCTGGTGTGGAAGATGGTCGGTGCCAATTCCTTCATGGGCAAGCTGATGAGCCTGTTCATGAACATGGACAAGATGATAGGCAAGGACTTCGAGTCCGGCCTCGCCAATCTCAAGTCGGCCGCCGAACGGTAGCCCTCAGCGAGCGGTCGGATCCACCGACCGATCCTTGAGATACCGGTCGAAGAAGCCAAGCATGTCCTGGAGCAGCTGCTTGGTGTTCTCGCGTCCGTACACGTAATAGGTCTCGCCCGGGTACGCCTTGTACTCCACCACCTTGGAGTGCTTGGCGAGTTCCCGGGCGTATTTCCACGCGGCATACTCGGTGTCGAGCACGTCGAGGCCGTATCCGTGGAGGATGAACGCGGGCGCGGTGGCGTCCTTGGCCTTGAGGATCGACGAACTCCGCCGATAGATGGCGTCGACGGCCGGGGTCGACGGCCAGCGGCCCAGCTCGTAGTGGAGCAGCTGGGAGTGCTGGAGCACCGGGACGATGGTGTGGAAGTCGGTGACGTCGCCATAACCCGACTGCGAGATCGCGGCCTGGAACACGCCGGGCGCGAACGAGATCGCGTACATCGTCAGCATGCCGCCGTAGCTCACGCCGGTGATCCCGATCTTGCCGGGATCGACGTACGACTGCCGCTTGGCCCACGCCACCCCGGCCAGGACGTCCCGCAGGTCGCCATGACCCCAGTCGCGATTGTTGAGATCCTCGAACCGCTTCCCGTATCCCGAGCTGCCCCGCACGTTGGGGGCGATCACGACGTAGCCGCGGCTCGCGAAGAACTGGGCCTGGAGCTGATAGTTGTCGCTGAACTGCGAGGTCGGACCGCC